>JBOGUK010000193.1:0-3499 GCA_050695915.1 Anaerolineales bacterium | reverse complement strand
CCTTGGCGGGATGGGCGCGCCCGATGCAGCTTTTTAGATCCCTCACCATCGTTCTTGCAATTGCATATGTAGGCGGCGTCTTGCTTTCTGTGTACGCCGCTTTCATGATCATCCTGCCGCGCTTGCGTGGCTCGCGGCAAGAATCGGTCGTGTATTTCGGCGACGTGGCCAAGCATGAGCTTGGCAGCTTCGTGACGAAGTACAACAAGCTCACGAAGTAGGATTACGTGCAGCACATCATCCGCCAGATACACGCCACTGCCCTCATCGCCAAGGCCAAATTTCGCTACGTGCGGCGTATGTCGATTGGCGTGGTGCTGCAAATCGTTGCCTGGCTGCTGTTGATGTTGATGCAATTCGGGCCCGACTTCCTGTAACCATGGCAGACCTGAAGACCAAGCACTTCGACGCGCCCGACGAAACGATTTCCCTTCCCAAGCTGACGGGGAGTATCATCGTCTTGAACGAATCGTATATTGGTAGATACGTTCACGAGCCGGGGTGGCGTTGGTCCACGCATGTGAAACCGATCATGGGCACAGAGTGGTGCCAGTACCACCACCAGGGATTTGTGCTCTCCGGGCAACTGCAAGTGATCACGGCCGAGGGCGCTCAACGCACGATAGGCCCCGGAGAGGCGTTCGATATCCCGCCCGGCCACGACGCCTGGGTAGTGGGCGATGAACCCTATGTGACGGTTGAATTTCGCGGCGTGCGCGGCTGGGGAAAAGCAGTTACCGGGCGCGAGCGCATCCTAGGAACCTTGATGTTTACCGACATCGTGGGCTCAACGGCCAAGGCCGCCCAAATGGGCGATAGGGCGTGGAAGGAATTGCTAGCACAGCACTATGAACGCGTGCGCCAGGAGCTGGACCGCTTCCGCGGTTATGAAATCAAAACGACTGGCGATGGCTTCCAGGCGATCTTCGATGGCGCAGCGCGCGCGGTGCGCTGCGCGGCATCGATAAGCGGCGTGGCAAAGCTGGATGGGATCGAAGTGCGCGCCGGAGTGCACACCGGCGAAGTTGAATACCACACGGATACCGTGCACGGACTGGCTATGCACATTGCGGCGCGCATCGCAGCCAAAGCAGGGCCGGGCGAAATAATGGTTTCCAGCGCTACGGTGGCGCTGCTCGAAGGGGCCGGACTATCCTTTGAGGATGCCGGTGAACATGAACTCAAAGGTATCGAGGGGAGAAGAAGACTCTTCCAATTGTCTGCGGAGCCGCTCGAAGAAAGCGCGCCGATTTCGCAGCCGACCGCGTTCTAAGGCGAGCGCAGCGCGATGGCCGCGCGGGCGTAGCGGTGCGCGATCAGGAAGGCATCACGGTGGAGGTGTTGAGGGCCTAACCCGCCTCACCCCAGTTGACGTTTAGCGCGAATAGACTTCTAACGCCCCTCTCCAGTTAACTGGGGAGGGGTGACGTAAGAGTTTCTGCTACAGAAGGTTCTCGGGGGTGAGGCCTTAGGGCACCGGTAATTCGATAATAAACACAGTCCCCTTCCCCACTTCACTTTCAGCCGCAATCGTACCGCTGTGCGCGTGCACCAGCTGGCGGGCTATAGAGAGCCCCAGCCCGCTGCTGGTGTGCCCGTCGCGGGTGCGCGATTTTTCGCCGCGCCAGAAGCGATCGAAAATGAACGGCAGGTCTTGAGCCGGAATTCCAGCGCCTGTATCTTTCACCAGAATGCGCTCCTTGCCATCAGCTCCAGCACGGATCGCAGTGTAGATTCGCACGTAAAGAACCTACGCAAGAAACTGGAGGCTGAGCCGTGCAGGTCATCCAGCAATTGGGCCCGGCTGAGGGTCTGCCCGGGATGGCTGGCGAGCAGCTGCAGCAATTTGAATTCGTTGGGAGTGAGCTTGATTTGCTCCCCATTGAACGTCACGCTGTACTTCTCGGAATCGATTTCCAATCCGCCCACACGGATCAACTTCGGCAGGCGAATCTCGCCGCGCGCGGCGCAGCAGCGCGCGCACCCTGGCGACGAGCGCCCGCGGCGAGAACGGCTTGGTTACGTAATCGTCCGCGCCGATCTCGAGCCCGGTCACCTGGTCGATCTCTTCGGCGAGCGCGGTGAGCATGATGATGGGCACGTCGCTTTCGCGGCGCAGGATCCGGCACACCTCGCTCCCGTCCAGCTTCGGCAGCATGAGGTCGAGCACGATGAGATCCGGCTTCTCACGGCGGGCGGCGGCGAGGGCAGCCTGCCCATCGCCGGCGGTGACGACGCGGAAGCCGTGCTTCACCAGGTAATCGCGCGCCAGGCGCACGATCTTGGGTTCATCGTCGACCACGAGGATGAGCTGGGACATAGGCGCGAGTATAAGACTAATCGAGTTAAGGGACGGTGACGATGATTTTGCCTTTTGCGTGACCTTGGCCAAGGTATCGCATGGCGTCCCGGATCTGGTCCAACGGATACGTGCGGTCGATGACCGGAGTCACCTTGCCCGCTTCGACGAGCTCGGTGAGAGTGGCGAAATCCTCGCGATTGAACGAAGCGATGAAGAAGACTATCTTCTGGCTTGCGCGCAAGGCGCCCAGGCGAAGCCTGACGATGCCGCCGAGCGGGCCCAGGATGCGATTTTTCTTTTGCGCGCCCACGATCACGAAGATGGAATCCGGCTTCAGGACACGCCTGCATGCGGACCAGGTGCGGCCGCCGGCGATGTCCAGGAACAGGTCGTAACGCTCGCCGATGCGGGTGAAATCTTCTTTGGTGTAGTCGACAACACGATCCGCGCCCAGCGAGTGGGCGATTTCTACTTTGTCTGTGCTGCAAACCGCGGTCACTTCGGCGCCCAGGTTGGCGATTTGGATGGCAAAGGTTCCCACGCCGCCCGAGGCGCCGTTGATAAGCACCTTCTGTCCCGGCTGCAACTTGCCGTGATCGCGCAGGCCTTGCAGCGCGGTGATGGCTGCCGTCGGCAGGGCGGCAGCCTGCTCGAAGGTGAGGTTAACGGACTTGGGAGAGATCGCCTTGCGGACGGAGACATAGTCGGCGTAGGCGCCAGTACGCCCGCCGTACACTTCGTCGCCGGGACGGAAATCCTTGACCGCGGCGCCCACTGCCTCCACCACACCAGCGAAATCCGTCCCAATGCGCGGGTTCTTGGGTTTGACCATCCCCATCATCGGTCGCATGATGACTGCGCTCATCGCTGCGTACCACTCGGCCGGGTTCACCGAGGAGGCGCGGACGCGAACGAGCACTTCGTCGGCGGCGGGGATAGGCTTTTCGACATCCTCGAGCTTGAGGCCGTTGAGTCCGTACTTGTGATGAATTATCGCTTTCATTAGAGACCGCCTACAGGGTGGGCTCGCTGTTCATGGCTGCGCGGCGCTCTTCCAATCCCTCACGCCTGCGGAATGCGCAGAAGAGGAACTTCATGAAACCGAAGAAAAAGAAGACGGCCAGTATGGAAACGCAGATGCCGCCAATAATGCTGAAGAACGGGGGGAACCCGATCCCATAAGCGGGGCGAAAAGCG
>JBOGUK010000192.1:0-7179 GCA_050695915.1 Anaerolineales bacterium | reverse complement strand
AGAGCGGCGGCCTCGATCACATTGATCATCACGGGAGTGGCCAGCACGGCGATGCGCCCGGAGCCGACGCGCGGTGCCGTGTGCTCCGGCGCGACGGTGAGATGCGCTATTCCGGTGAGGCCGGGGTGGATGGCGGAGAGGTCGGGCATCGGCGTGGCTCGCTCGTGAGATGTATGGCCCTCAGCCCCGAACATTCGGCGCGTGAATTCCGGGCTGACAGTTGCGGTTTGCGGTTCCGGCACGACGATGTGCGATTCAGGCTTTTGCGCGCTACTCAGGCGGTCTCCAAAGGCGCGGCGGACCACGCGAGGCTCGCGCTCGATCACCCGCAGCAGAACGCGAGCCGATCCCTGCGACCGGCGCTTTTGTTCTGTGCCAGTCCGGTCTTTTCACGGATGGCTTTCACATCGAGGTCCGTCACTTGAATAGCTGTGGCGCGCGCACGGCCAACGTCGCCCTTCGCGAATGCGACCGCGTCTTCCAGGCGGCGCACGATGCCGTCAAACACGACGGAACTGAGTGTGCTTTCGTGAACGTTTGTACCAACTGACCTACGAGGCCGCGCAACTACTTTTTTTGTCGGGGGTTTAGATCATCCCGCTCGTTTTTGGGATAGGCGAACAGCAGACATAGCGGCATTTCTTGGTTCAGGAAACTCGAGACGGACTGTCTGCTCGCAGTTTCATTCCAAACCATCAAGTTCCATTCGCTTCTGAACTTCCAGCACGAATGGCGATGGTCTTGCAGCCGTGTACAGGATATGAAGTTCTTCCTTCGGCCGTGTGAAGCCGACGTAGAACAGTCGTCGTGCTTCGTGTCGTTCGCCCGGTGTGGCGTCGTTTCGCGGAATGCGTCCGTTGTCCATGCCGAATAACACAACGACACGAAATTCCCGACCCTTGGCGCTGTGCAGCGTTGACAGGTTGATCCGATCATTGCCTTCCCCGTCACCCGCGAATTGCTCTAGCGTGATTGCGTCAGCGTCGCCATCCTCGGCGGTCCTTGCGATAAACGCCGCTAACGTGGCTCCTTCGTCATCGAGCGTCTGGCTAGCGGTGATCAATTCCGCCAGCAGACCGTTGTGAATCTCGCCGAGCCACGTGTTTAAATTGATTTTGCCGTCTCTGCGCTCCCACAGAAACGCCACAAGATTTCTCCGGAAAGTCATCTTGTGGCCATCGGTGGTTATGACTTCCGCAAATATCCTGCATCCCTCTGCGACCAGCTTGGAAAACCGAGGTGTACCGCTACGCCATCCGCCGCAACACCACATTGCGCAGAGTTCAAGCCAGCGCATGAGCCGACTTGACCTTGGATAGAGTGAGTTGGCGTCAGTGCGGACTATTCCGAATCCATAATCTTGCGCAGATTGCGACACGTCATTGCCAATCCACGCAGCTGGATAGAGAACGGCTATGTCTCCGAGCTTGAGATTAGGCAATCTGGAAAACACGCCGGATAGTACGGTCGAGAAAAGATACCTCGCGTGCTGATCGTATGATCGAGTGCACGGATGAAAGAAGATCGTTCCTTTCGGCGCGCCTTCGGCGGCGCGATATCCCCGCTCTTCGCCAAGTACGTATTCTGATGCTACGACAATCCGTGACCCAGAGCGATAATTGAATAGCAAACGGACGGCTTGAACATCCTCGCGTTCAGACACCTGTTGGAGAAGCTCGGGGCGGGCACCAGTAAAGCCATAGATTGACTGGTCCACATCGCCCACGGCAAACAACCTTATACCGGTGCTGAAGCAGAGCTCCATGACCATCCGATGTAATGCTCGTCCCAGATCCTGATATTCATCGACAACGAGGACGGGGTATTTGGCGAGTCTGGCGCGCGGAAGCCACTCATTTTCCCGAAGCGCCCTGACGGACAATAAAGGCATATCGTCAAAATCAATGAGCCCTGTTGCGCGGAGTTCTTGTTCGTAGGCTTCCACTAATCTCTTCAGTTCTGTGTCTTCCGTGTGCCACTGTGGACTGTTTCTGTTCAGAATGGAGCGGCGGTACCGCCCCATGCGGAGATTGCAGTCCGGCAGGTTAACCTTTCCTCCTTTTATGGTGCGCTGAACAGCTCTTTCCAGAGCGATCTGCTGTTCCTGTCGAGTGGCTACTCGGAAATCGTCCGGAAGCGCGAGGCCAGCAGACTTTGCATACGGCATCACTATTTGCGTCAACGAGAACGAATGCACAGTTCCAATAAAGACACGCCCGCCAGGCTTTACGCCAAGCCCATCAAGTCGCGTCTCCAGTTCCCGCGCACACTCGTTATTGTAGGTAATGCATGCTACACCGCGCGGTTCTTCAACATCCTCTGACAGCATCCGCGCGAGCTTGATCGTCAACGTCTTCGTTTTGCCGCTTCCGGGACCGGCCAGCACAACGCAATGGCCTTGTGAATTGTACGCTTCCCACTGACCTAAATTGCCGCGCAATTCCTCGGCAGCGCGAAGATAAAGTGCACGCTCAGACACGGTCAGTCACGAATTCAATTGCACTACGTATATAGGAGGGTGGCTCAAGATCACCCATATGTGATGCGAGCCGCTGTGCGAACCGACCCTTTCCAATTGCGTCGATCAGAGAGAGAAACTTCTCTATGTCAAGTTTATCCGGATTTGCCTCCCATTCGTCGATCCATCCCTTACGCTCCTCGCCAATATGTCCTTCGCGCAAAGTTTCGATCATGGCCGACCCAAAACCATGATTGAAAAGATCAACCTCCAGCGTGTCGACGTTGGTAAAGATCCCAAACTTTTCACATCTTTCTCTGAAAACATTGTAATCACCCAGACTTTTCAGCTCTTTGATCAACTCTGTAGGAATCTTACCTGTCCTAGCATGTTCGATCACGGATATAAGCTTAAGCGCTCGATTGTAGCCGCGCGGAACCTGTGTTTCTCTTGGATCCCAATCAGTGATTACTGCGAAGGAAATGCCGAGACTTGTAAGAAACTTGGCATAAGGTTGAAAATTTGTGCCGGCAACAGAACATACCGTGATTCCAAGATGATCAAGCCGCTTGTCGATCACTTTTGCAAATGCGGGTACAAGAAAACGCTCTGCATCACCCTCAACCAGGATTACACCCCGTGCAAAGAGCATCTCTGCGCGTGTGACATCGAGATATCGGGCGAGATCGTCCGCCTCAGAATCCGTAAACTCTATAGATGCCGTTGAGCCGCCAACGGTACCGACATCCCTGGTGCCCTTCAGCAAAACAATGGAGCGCAGCGGTGCAACGCTCGCAATGTGCGGCGAGTGCGTTGTCAGGAATACAGACAATTGGAACGTTCCCCCATCCCCCTTGTTCATGCTTTCGAAAAGATGCTGATACACCGACCTCTGGAGGTGAGGATGCAAATGTGCTTCCGGTTCCTCGATAACCAAGAAAGTGTGATCGCGTTTGTTTTCGTTGATCAAACGCTTAAGCTCCAATGCTTTCAGACTGAGGAAAACGAGGTTCGCCGATCCAAGGCTCGCGTCCTGAATTCCACGTTTACCGTCGTCGATTAGCAACTGAATATTCCGATAAAGTCGCGTCGGGTCTGTCGGGCTAAAGCCAACACGCGGCTTGATATCCTGCCGCGGTCCGCTCATCTCGACTAGCAATGTGCCGATGCTTTCCTCCAGAGCTTGCAGCTCATCAAGTTTCGCTATCTTAGCTGTTGCGGCTTCTAAGGCATTGCCGATCTCCTCAAGATCGGCTCGGTCGATTTTGTTGAAAGCGGCCTCAATCAATGGCCGCAAGGGGGAACGTCGCCACACCGCTAGGTCGCTCTCCGCGTCCCTGAGAGCGGGCAGCACATCCAACGTGATTCGACGGCGCAGGCCATATCCGAAGTCTTTTGCCTCGTTCTCGCCACCGTAGCAGATGAAGTCATAGTCGTCTTCAGTCGCGGGGCTGTCCTCAAGATCTGCTCGAGGTCGAAATTCATAAGTAAGCCGAACTGTTTGTGGATCAGTAGCCAGCCGGTACTCCGTCAACAGTGCCAGAACATCCAGATCATCGTCAAATTCCTTGATCTCGACAGAGACGATAATCTTGTCATCTGCGCCCGGTTGCCCCAGCCCGTCCCAGAAGTCAGCCATGCGAAGCTTCCTAGCGCTGTCCGGAAGCGTCGGGTCGAAGATAAGACGCAGCGCGTAGACGAGATTGCTCTTTCCAACCCGGTTCTCGCCAACGACAACCACATTGCCGGCAAGCATCACGTCGAGGTTGGAGAAATTGCGGAAATTCTGAACCCTGATCCGGGAAAGATGCATCGGGCGCCCTCAAAACCCACTGCTACCCACCATATGTTTATATGTTAGCCGTAGGTGCGAGTTTAAGTTGGATATTTCGCTACGGTCTGCTTCCAGTACATTGCTGCCTCACCACTTGGCTCCAGCCCACTTCTACAATCAGAATATATAAGCGGCCGTTCCGACGCAATGCCCGACTCAGTAAGGAATGGGTCATCTGCTGAGATCGAAGTCATTTCATCTCGACTTCAGAACGCAGAACACTACTGTTCCGAAGCGGAGCGGCTCGCTGCCGGCGAAGACACGGGTGAGCGGGCTAAACCAAGGCGCGTCTCTCGCGCCTTGACCGTTATGCGTGGCCGTCAGCGTGCGAAACCGGTTGAGCAGGGCGCGGGCCGACCTATTCGGCGGCTTCCGCCTTGGTCTGCGGCGCCTTGACGGTGTGGGTGGCAAAGTCCGCCGGGGAGACGATCTCCAGCACCTCGAAGTCTTCCGAGCAGGCGATCTCGCGGTGCTTGATGCCGGGCGTCTGTAGAATGCAGTCACCCTTGCGTATCGTGTGCTGGAGCCCCTTCATTACCTGGTATGCGCGCTCGATCCGATGCGCGTCCCTCCGCGGTTGCCGCGACCCTTGGCACGCCACTGCAACTTGCGGATTCCGTCGGTCCCCCGGACTCGCACGCCCGCCGTCGGATTGAAAGCCAAGTCGTGAACCAAGGCGTCACGTTCCCATTCGCTGAGCAAGCGCCTCGACGGCCGCAGCGAATGCGTGCGTATCGAGGACGGTCATCGGTGGCTTCGAGGTCATCGACGTATCCCATTGGAGTATGCGCTTCAAGAGCCTGCCGGCAGCTCCTCTGCTACCGGTTTCCGGCTGCGGTTGGTTTGCTCACAGGAACCAGCGGCTCGACACACGTGAAGCCGTCGTCACAAAGCCCGAATCCGTTCATTAACGTCCTCACGCTTTGCCAGCACTCAACCCTTACGAGTCTCTCGATGCGCAAGGATGCCCAAGCAATGCAAGATCGTTTGAAAAGCTTTGCAGAGGAGTTGAAGGCAAAATTCAGCTTGCCCGGGCAAGCTTCGCCGGAAGACCAACTGAAGAGCCCGGTTGCCAAACTTATCGAGGCAATGGGCGTCATGGTCACAACGCGCACGGAGACTCATCTTACCGATCGCAAGGTTCGGCCCGATCTGGCCGTCTACGCCGGAAAACTGATCTGTGGCTACATTGAATTGAAAGCGCCCGGTCTGGGAGCCGATGCACCGAAATTGAAAGGCAAGCACAATCAAGGACAGTGGGAGAGGCTGAAGAGTCTTCCAAATCTGATCTACACCGATGGCCGCGAATGGGCCCTCTATCGCAACGGCGAGCGGCAAGGCAAGATCGTTCGACTTCATGACGATCCGACCGATAGGGGACGATTCGCCGTTACTGGCGCGAATGCGCGAGATCTGGAAAGCCTGCTTCTCGACTTTCTCTCCTGGTCGCCGATCGTTCCGCACAAGCCGACCGAGTTGGCGAAATACATTGCCCCGCTGACCCGTTTCCTGCGTGGCGAGGTGGAAGCCGCTCTTGTGGCCGCCGGATCGAATGTCGGGCTGCTTGCAGCCGAATGGCGGCAATATTTCTTTCCTGAGGCGGACGACGCGCAGTTTGCCGACGCCTATGCGCAGACTGTCACGTATGCCATGCTGCTTGCCCGCTTGTCGGGAGCCCCGAATCTTGACCCGTCGGAGGCAGCAAAGACGCTCGACAAGGGCAATCGCCTCCTTGCCCGCGCACTCGAGCTCTTAGGGCAAACGGGTGCACGGGCCGAGTTGGGCGTAGGCTTTGGATTGCTTCAGCGCTCGTTGGAAGCGCTGGACCCGGCAAAATTCCTGAAATCGAAACCGGACCTATGGTTGTATTTTTATGAGGATTTTCTGGCAGCCTACGATCCGAAGCTCCGCAAGGACTATGGTGTGTATTATACACCGCGGGAAGTGGTCGAACTTCAGATCCGGCTTGCCGGCGAACTCTTGGAGAAGCGCTTCGGCAAGAAGATGACCTTTGCCGACGATGGCGTCGTGTTCCTGGACCCTGCCGTGGGCACCGGAACGTACCTTGTGGCGGCTATCAAGTACGCGCTTGACAAAGTGCAAGACAGATCGGGTGCCGGCGCAGTCGCCGCACGTGCTGCCCAGATCGCCGAGAACATGTATGGCTTCGAGATACTCGTTGGTCCCTACGCAGTGGCACACCTGCGCTTGACGCAAGCGCTGGAAGGAGCCGGCGCGAAACTTTCCGAGCGGTTGAAGATCTACCTTGCGGACACGCTGGAGAGTCCCAATGCGAGCCCGCCGGGCGGATTGACGCTGACCTATAAGACTCTCACGCAAGAGCATGAGGCTGCCCGAAAGGTAAAGCAAGGAGGCGATGTTCTCGTCTGCCTTGGGAATCCGCCTTACGACCGGCAAGTCATCGACGAAGGGGACAACATTACACAGCGCAAAGGCGGCTGGGTGCGGTTTGGCGATCAGGTCAAAGGCGGTGCAAAGCCGGAAGAGCAAGGCCAGCGGCCGATCTTCGCGGATTTTACCGAGCCTGGAAGCAAGGCAGGGGCAGGGGTGCACCTGAAGAATCTTTATAATGATTACGTCTATTTTTGGCGTTGGGCACTTTGGCGCCTCTTCGAGCAGCAGAATTGCGGCGGTATTGTCACTTTTATTACAGCATCGAGCTATCTTGCCGGACCTGGTTTTGTGGGTATGCGGGAGACGATGCGCCGGACATTCGACGACCTTTGGATCGTCGATCTTGGAGGAGACAATCTCGGAACGCGCAAAACGGCAAATGTTTTTAACATTCAGAGGCCGGTTGCGATCGCCATTGGCGTTCGAGCGGAGAGGCCGTCCTGTACACCGGCGAAGGTCCGCTATGCAAAGA
>JBOGUK010000191.1:0-3864 GCA_050695915.1 Anaerolineales bacterium | reverse complement strand
CTCCAGAGCCAACCTTTACCGATACTCCGGGAGGCGACACTCCCACGCCATCAGACACTCCGACCGAAACAGAGACACCCACACCAGAATTCTCACCCACGCCGACCGAGGAACCGGAAGCGATCTTTGTGAGCGCGGAGTTTGTGTACGACGGGGACGGGGCAAGGGTCAAACAGTCCATTGTTACCGACCAGGGCGAGGAGACGACTTACTTCGTGGGGACGTTCTATGAGGTAAGCGGGGAAATTGTTACCAAGTACTACTACGCCGGCGGGCAACGCATCGCGATGCGCGCGGACGGGAATGTGGCATTCCTGCTCGGCGATCACCTGGGAAGCACGAGCCTGACAACGGACGGCGCGGGCAACGTGGTGGCGGAACAGTGGTACACGGCCTGGGGCGAGGTGCGATTCGACAGCGGGGATTTGTTGACGAGCTATACATACACAGGGCAGTATTCATATGCAGGCGATTTTGGCCTCATGTACTACAACGCCAGGTGGTATGACACAACGCTGGGGCGATTCGCGCAAGCGGATACGATTGTGCCTATCTGGCGACGGCGCTCAACCGCACGCTGACGGTGGCGCGGCCGCTCGACTGGCAGCACGTTTCGGCGAACCTGGTGGGCAATTGCAGGAACGCCATCGGGTATGTGGAGAAGGTGACCAAGTTGTAGCGGGGGTTTCCCCGCCTACTGATGATTGAACAGAAACCTTTACAATCTGGGCCAGATCATCATGGCTCTCAAACGCACCGCCGCAGTCACCGGCGCCTTCAGCTACAGCGGGCAATACATTGCCCGCAGCTTGCTGAAGCGCGGCTGGGAAGTGATCACGCTCACCCGCGACCCGCGGCGCGCGCACAAGCTGCGTGAGAAAATCAAGGCATTCTCCCTCGATTTCTCGAACACTGACCATTTGAAATCCGCGTTGCGCGGCGTCGATACCCTGGTGAACACCTACTGGGTTCGTTTCAACTATCCCGGCTCCAGCTTCGCCCACGCGGTGGAAAATAGCCGCACTCTGTTCGATGCGGCCAGAGCCGCCGGCGTTCGGCGGCTAGTCCATATCAGTGTAAGTAACCCCGACATCGAGTCCGACCTCGAGTATTACCGCGGCAAAGCCGAGGTCGAAAAGATCATTATCGACTCGAACTGGTCGTATGCCATCCTGCAGCCCACGTTGATCTTTGGCCGCGAAGAAGTGCTGGTGAACAACATCGCCTGGCTGCTGCGAAACCTGCCCCTCTTTGCCATTCCGGGCAACGGCAAATATCGACTGCAGCCGATCTTCGTTGAAGACCTCGGCGAACTCGCCGCCGCAGCCGCCCAGAGTTCGCGCAACGAAATCCTGCCCGTCGCGGGGCCGGAAATCTATACCTTCACCGGGCTCGTTCGCTTCCTCAAGGAACTCGTCGGCAGCCGCGCGCGGCTGGTGCACGCGCCGCCATTCATTGCCTTGCTCGCCTCGAAACTGGTCGGCCTAATGCTGCGCGACGTCACGCTGAACCGCGCCGAACTACAGGGTTTGATGGAAGAGCGGCTGTATATCGGCGAACCCGCCCTTGGGAAGACACGCTTCAGCGACTGGGCCAAGGAAAACAAAAACTCGCTGGGCGTGCGCTACGCGCACGAACTCAAACGCCACCATGGCCAGTAAGCAACCTCCGCTCAATCCGAATGTCTTCATCCCCGGCACACCGCGGGCGCCCTCGCCGCTTGAGCGCTATTTGCCTCCCTTGCCTTCAGGTGTGGTCTCTGCCTGGCTCAAAGCGAACGCGCCGCGTGGGGCCTGGATTCTGGATCCCTTCGGCGCTTCGCCGCAGCTTGCCGTGGAGGCTGCCGGCTCGGGCTACCGGGTTGCCGTCGCGGCGAACAATCCCATCGCGCGATTCCTGATTGAGGTCCACGCGCAGCCGCCGACGAAAGACGCGCTTACCGCCGCGCTGGCAGAACTGGGCGCATCGCGCCGCGGGGAAGAACGCCTGGAGCCAGCCATCCTCGACCTGTACATGACCGAATGCCCAAATTGCCACGCGCTCGGCCCGGCTAATTACTTCGTCTGGGAACGCGACGGCGCATTTCCGGTGGCTAAAGAACTCCACTGCAAAAACTGCGGCGCGCAGGGTGAATATCCTGCCAACGAACAGGACCGCGAGCGTGCCCAAGCCTTCACGCGCACAGGCCCGCATACTTCGCGTGCCTTGGAGCGCATCGCGCCCAAGGGGGACGAAGACCGCGCGCACGCCGAGGAGGCGCTGGAGGCGTATCTGCCGCGTGCGGTGTACGCGTTATTCAGCATCATTAATCGCATCGATGGATTGAACCTGCCCGAGGGGGAACGAAACGTTGTGTCCGCCCTGGTGCTTGCTGCTTGTGACCGCGCCAACTGTTTATGGGGCCATCCAAGTGGGAGGCTGCGTCCAAAACAGCTCAGCGTGCCCGCACAGTTCCGTGAATACAACATCTGGTACGAGATGGAAAACTCTATCCAGCTTTGGGCGCAGGAAACCGAGAGTGTTCCGATCGTGGCATGGCCAGGGGTTCCCCCGGAAACCGGTGGCATCAGCCTGTTCGAAGGGCGCGTCAAAGACATGACCGCGGGGATGGGAGGGATCCGTCCCGTCGCCATCGTCACTGCTTTGCCGCGTCCAAATCAAGCCTACTGGACGCTGTGCGCCCTATGGGCCGGGTGGCTCTGGGGACGGGGAGCCATCGGACCCTTCGCTCTCGTGCTGCGTCGCAAACGCTACGATTGGGCCTGGCATTGCGAGGCTCTGCACGCGGCCATTTCAGCTGTGTCCGAAAATATTTCGGACAGCACGGCTTTATTTGGCATCATCACCGAAAGCGAAACGGGTTTCAATACCGCTGCTCATGTTGCAATTAACTTGGCCGGTTTCCGAATGGATGGCAGCGCGTTGCGCCGAGAGGAAAACCAGTTGCAGTTCACCTGGCGCAAGGCTGCAAGGAACTCGAAGGCAAAGGTCGGCGAAGTTGGAGAAATCATCCGCTCCGTCGCGCAATCGACGTTGATAAAGCGGGGTGAGCCCACCCATTTTCCATTGTTGCAGGGTGCTGCGCTCGGCGAACTGGCACGGCTGCAGAATATGGCCGGCACCCGGGGTGTTGCCGGTGAGCTCTACAATGAAACCAAAGAGAACATCGACATTGGGTTCACATTTCGGAGTTCGTTCCTGCGCTACGCGGGCACCGAGCAATCATTGGAAACCGGCCTCTGGTGGCTGGACGATACAGCCGGCGCCAGGTCCCCGCTTTCTGACCGCGTCGAGATCGCTGTCGTGCGCTTCCTGCTTCGCTGGCCAAGGCGCAGCATCGACGAAATTGATCGCGCTTTGTGCGCGGCCTTCCCAGGGTTCATCACTCCGCCGCCCAGTTTGATCCTCAATGTGTTCCAATCCTATGGGGAGGAAAGAGTTGGGCAATGGTTCTTAGCTGATGCGGATAATCCAAAATCCCGGCGTAACGACCTGCGCGAAATCCGCGGCGATCTGGTTTCGTTGGGCGAGCGGTTTGGTTATTCTGTATCTCGCGACGGCGCCATCGCGTGGTCAGCAAAGGACGGAAATCTTCAGGCCATCTTTTACGTGATCGCATCCTCGGTCTTAGGTGAAATCCTCTTGAAATCTGCCACGCCGCCTGCCAAAAGTTTTGTAGTTCTGCCGGGACGCAGAGCGCAACTTGCGCTCCATAAAATCGAGCGCGACCCGCGCTTCAACGAAGCGCTTGAGAACGGCTGGCGTTTCCTGAAATACCGCCATATCCGGCGGCTGTCAGAAAATCTTTCTTTAACCGCAGAGAGTTTCGCAGAAGTGATTGATATGGACCCCCTGACCCTGGAA
>JBOGUK010000190.1:0-5303 GCA_050695915.1 Anaerolineales bacterium | reverse complement strand
TTGGAACCCAGGGCAAAAGCTCTTTTTTGCGGGTTTAATAGCGATAAACATTCCCCTAATCCGCTTCCAGAAACTCGACCACCCCGGTGACAATCGACTCGACCAGGGGTCCCAACTCCAATTCCCCCAGCAGCTTGATGCTGATATCATGCAAGCGGCGCAGCATGGATTGCTGGCGCAAGGTTGTTTTTTCATTAAGTTCACCGACCATTTCAGGTGATTATAAGTCTATCCTTTAAACAAAAAACGCTGCTCACGGCAGCGTTTTTGCTGGTCATCTTCGGATGCTACGAAACCCGCACCCAGTCGACGATGTTGCGCACTACCAGCGCTACAACCATAACCCCGAAAAAGGTCGAAACGCTAACGAGCAGAGCCGTCAGGGTTTCTCCCAGGCTGGGAAGGTCGGCTAGCGCGGGGGTTTGGCTAAAAATGGCCAGCCCAACGGCGATCAGCAAAAAGTGATGTTCGGCCTCGCGCTCCGTGAAAAAGGTCCACCCTGCAACCAGTCCTGCAATGACCAGTAACCAAAAGGCGGCCTCGTTGATATCGGGAACGAGCGCGATGATCAGGGCAACTACTAAACCGATAATGAAAGACCATCTTGCGATTGTTGCTGTGTCCATAGTTGAGATTCCTTTCTGGGTTCCTTTAGCATCCATAGGAAATACCTCCTTGCGCTACAACACGCTTTTGTGGAATTGGTTGCGGGATTTAAACGGATGTGACCCTTACAATAAACGCAGGATCAGCCAAATAATCAGAATAATAAGAATGATATTGATTGCGTTTCGATTCCTTCCGTATCTCCCCAGGGGAATCACTCCGAGCAGAATCAGGAGTAGGATGATGAGAAGAATGGTTTCCAAGGTTCCTCCTCGGCTGAGAGAGTGGTGTCTGCTGAGAAGTTAAACGTTCAATTAGAGAATCTGTTATTGGCTGGATACAAAAAAATGCACGCTGGGAAGCGTGCATTTTTTCCGAATAAGCCGTTATTGGCTCCTATACCAATCGACAATATACCGGGTCGCGACCGAAATGGCTGCGAACCCGAGGTAGAAACTTATGTGGCCCGCGATACCAGATAAATACGGCCCAATCACTTGGATCCCATCGAACGATGAACGAAACGTAAAAAATACGACGGCTACCAGGAAGGGACCTAGCTCTTCACCGCGGGGCAGATATGCAAACGCGGTCAGAAGCGAAAGGGCGATTAGGACGTAATAAACAAAAATCGGTATCACGGGTGGCTGCGGCAGCCCGTTCAGCAAACCTACTAAGGCGGCAAGCGCCAGCCCGCCGAGAAAGGCCCATCGTATTACTGCTTTCATGTCTATGGCGCCAGTTCCACTACTGCGGCGCGCTGCGCCGCCCTTGGTTTTTCTTGTTGCCATCCATTGCCTCCTTGAGATAGTTGGATAAGTGTTTTCACTATAATGGGTTGCGAAGATTATTGCCAGTAATACCGCAATCGACTGGGCTTGAAACCGGGGTTCACCTTCTGTAACCATCGAGCAGTTTATTCAACAGATTGATCGTTTCGGGATCCAGCTTCCCCTTTGGATCCCCCTTTAGGACAACCTGCTTTACGCGCTTAATGGGCGAGGTGGGCAGCGGGGCACCCGAAACCTGAACGTCCGTCTGTTCGTCGACAAACACAAGGGCGGCTTGCACGCGAAGATCGCCGCCCGACCAGTGTTTGTGGAGATAACGATCAAACGCCTCAGCTTCCAGCGACGCCTCCTGAACTGGATTGCCGATGCCTTCCGAACCCAGGCGGGCTAGCAGCCCGCTCTTCGCGCGCCAACGCTTCCCGCCGAACGTGATCGTGCCGCGTGTATAGCGCGGCAGCAGGATCCACACCCCGGAGGGGCCAATCAGCAAATGGGGGACGGGGCTGCGGAAGTGATAAAGACTGTATTGTTCGCCCAGTCCGGCCAGTGCCTTATTTAGCGCCAGGTCGGGGCGGCGGTTCCAGCGATTGAAGTAGGCACCGATCTGGACCAACATGATCCCGCCGAACAAAAGCAGCAAATATTGGGTGAACCGATTTGAGTTGAACAGGATAAAGACAGAACCAACTAACATGAACATCCCGGCGAGGTTGGTGATCAGAGCCAGCCGGGAGTTGCGCCGGTAAAGCGCCTCGTTTGTAAAAATACGCATCGACGGATTATTCTTCCGGTTCCGGGGTCAGTTGTTCCAGCCCTTGTTCGATTGCTTTCCGCAGCGATTCCAACAAACTCACTTGCACAGAACGGCGCGCCAAGCGAACAGCACTAACCAATGCCTTTGCATCTGACCGGCCATGGGCGACGAAAATGAGGCCATTGATGCCCAGCAACGGGGCTGCACCAACTTCTCTTGGATCCAAGCCCCTGCGCAACTCGGCGAACGCAGGCTGCGCCAGCAGGCCGCCGATCTTTGTACGCAAGGACCCCATGATCTCCTCGCGCAACTTATCGGTGATCAATTTAGCGGCGGCCTCGACGCCTTTCATAAGCACGTTACCGGTGAAACCATCGGTGACTGCCACGTCCACTTGCCCGCCGAAGAGTTCCTTGCCCTCAATGTTGCCGACAAAATTGAGCCCGCTGGCTTCCAGGAGTGGATAAGTGGCTTTGACCAACTCGTTTCCCTTGCCCGCTTCCTCACCGTTGGAGATCAGTCCTACGCGCGGATTCCTGGCCCCGAGGATTAGTTCGGCATAGACAGCGCCCATTAGCGCGAACTGCAGCAAGTATTCGGGCTTACATTCCGCGTTGGCGCCGATGTCCAGCACAACGCAATGCCCCCCCTTCACCGGGAAAAGCACGCTAAGCGCTGGCCGCTTTACGCCGCTGAGCCTGCCCAGCCGAGCCAAGGCAATAGCCATGGCGCCGCCAGTATTCCCTGCAGTGACGAACGCATCCGCTTTGCCTTCTTTTACCAGGTCCAAGGCCACGCCCATGGAATTCCTCACCTTGCGCAGTGCACCGGGAGAAATGTGATCGCTCATCTCGAAGACTTCCGCCGCGTGGACGATCGCGACGCTGGCAGCCTTCTCTCCGAGCAGGCTCGCCAATCGCGGCTTGTCGCCCACGAGGATCAAACTGTCGCCGAATTCTTGGGCGATCTCCTGTACAGCTTCTATTTCCGGCAGTGGATGCCGGTCGCTGCCCATGGCATCCAGCGCTATGCGCATTGGGTGATCACCTTATCTCGTTAAAAGGAATATCCACGCAGCCAAGAAAATGATGAAAAAGAAAAGCAGGATAATCAGAAGCCGACTCAAAAATCTAAGGGTAGGGGAATCGCTGCGCATCCGTTCCTGCAGCTTATCGTTCCCGCGTGGAAAGAGAGCGACAGCCACTCGAAACGCGTCGTCTAGAGGGATTTCTGAAAGAAATCCGATCATTTCATTTCATCTCGCTTAAATTTTGCCGATTGCTTGACTTGGAAGTTCGGCGCATTATAATACTTCGGTTCGCGCTGGTGCTGGAACTGGTAGACAGGCATGGTTGAGGGCCATGTGCCGCAAGGCGTGTGGGTTCGATTCCCACCCAGCGCACACTGCAGCGAAGCTCGACTTCGTTTTTTTGTTTTAAATCCAGCCCCCGTCATATAATTTTGGTGATGCAAAAGCTTGTTTCGGTGCCCGAGATGATCGCCATCGAAAAGGCAGCTAACGCGGCTGGGCACACCTACGCCAAAATGATCGCACACGCCGGCGCCTCCCTCGCCAAGCAGGTGCTTGCGCATAGCCACGGGCGGGGACGATCGGTCCTGGGACTTGTGGGCCCCGGAAACAACGGCGGCGACACACTGGTTGCGCTGGACCTCATGTCTACGCAAGGCTGGAACTCGGTAGTCTATGTTGTGGGAGAGCGCGCTTCGAAGGATGAATTCATCCGGCGTGTGAAAGCAAGTGGCTGCGAGATCTTGTTTGCTTCCGACGACCCCGCGTTTGACAAATTGAAAGCCCTGGTTGTTGAGTATCACGTTTTACTTGACGGATTGCTCGGAACCGGGATCAAGCTGCCGCTCCGCGAGCCGTCCGCCAACGCCCTGATCGCGGTGAACGAAACCCTTGCCGCGCTTAGCGAGAAACCCTTGGTTGTCGCAGTGGATTGTCCCTCGGGTATGGATGTGGAAACGGGTGAGCTCGCGCCTCAAACGCTGAAAGCTGACCTGACTGTTTGCATGGCCGCGGTGAAGCGCGGCATGCTCACAATGCCGGCTTTTGAATCGCTGGGCGAGGTAGCCGTTGGTGATATCGGTTTGCCTGATGATTTGCTCGAGTGGGGGAGGATTCGAAGGTTCGTCATCAACGAAGAAATGGCTCGCGCGGCGTTGCCGCCTCGTCCCGCGGACGCCCACAAGGGTACATTTGGCACCGCCCTCATTGTCGCCGGGTCGCGGCGATTTCCGGGCGCCGCATTCTTGGCGGGCGAAGCCGCGTATCGGAGCGGGACAGGCCTGGTCACTATTGCAACTGTGGAATCAGTGCAACCAAGCCTGGCGGGTAGCTTGCCCGAAGCGACCTGGCTGCCGCTAACAGAAAAAGATGGCTGGATCGCAGCAGAGGCGGTCACACAGTTGCTCGCGATTCTAGATAAAGCCACCGCTGTCCTCTTCGGCCCCGGTTTTGGTCAAGAGGAGCAAACCGGAGGATTCCTTTCTGAGCTTTTGAAAAATACGCTTCCGCCACTGGTCGCAGATGCTGATGCATTGAAACTGATCGCAGCTATGAAAGGAGGGGTAATGAATCTTCCGAAGGATTCAGTACTCACACCGCATCCGGGCGAGATGGCAATCCTCACGGGACTGGATATTTCCGAGATCCAAGGAGCGCGTTTGGAAACTGCTGAAAAGTTCGCCAGGGAATGGCAGCAGGTCGTGGTGCTCAAAGGAGCGTTCACGGCTGTCGCTTCTTTTGACGGGCAATCTGCCATACTGCCAGTGGCGTCGGCGGCGCTCGCACGCGCCGGTAGCGGGGATGTTTTAGCAGGGATAATAGCTGGCTTGCGGGCCCAGGGAGTGGAAGCTTACGAAGCTGCCTGTACAGGCGTTTGGCTTCACGGGCAGGCAGGCTTGCGAGCCGCAAAAAGGCTCAGTGGAACTGCCGGTGTCCTTGCAGGGGACTTGATTAAAGAACTCCCGGCGCTTATCGGTCAATAAAAAGGACTGCGTATGAACTGAACCCCTAAAAACGGACACGAAAAGAAAAGCGCCCCCTGTGAGAAAATCGAACAGGAGGCGCTTTTATGTCTGGGAAGAAAGGGATGAAGCACTATGCGGTTGAGCTCAAGCAGGAGGCG
>JBOGUK010000189.1:0-7480 GCA_050695915.1 Anaerolineales bacterium | reverse complement strand
TTTCAAGGCCGCGGCGCTGTTGACGCGCAAAACAAGCTTTTTTTGCAGACTGGCCTGTGGACCCTGTTGCTCCCAGCGTTTTAAGGCCTGCAATAGGTTTGGCGGCAAGGGTGCGCCGCTATGCGCTTTTAACAACTTGATTAGTTGGAGAACTTCTAAGCCCTGTTTTTTGGCCGCTTCCAACGATCCGGCGGTAACCTGGTACTGATAAAGATCTCGTTTCTTTGGCAGCCACTCGCAAAACCGTGCCAGCTGATATCGCGCAGCCGGCGGAACCAGGCGGGAAGCAGAAATTCGTCCCTGTGAATCGACCTTTAGTTTTTCGGTTTTCCTAGCCAGTTTGCCGGGAGTTCGCCCGCCCAGCAACGCATCCGACCATGCGGTCCAGCGAAATGCGTTTGGATTCCCACCCCCTTCGTTGCTTGCTAAATCAAGAAGGCCCAACCAATGCATCGGGCCGGTGATGATGAACGAAATGACTGCCCCGTCGACTCGGTCCCAGCGCTCGAAACCGCGCAAATATTCCCCGCTTTCCCCATCGCGCAGGTACCAGGAATCGTAGTCTCCCGCAGGACGCTGGAAATCAGGATCATGTTTTTTTACATCTGCTATAAAGCTCTGGATGCTCCACCACTGGCCAGCCGGCACATGTTTTACGAATCGTAAGATGCTTTCGCGGGTTCGCAGAGGATCGTTTTCCCAGTAACCTTCCGGCTTCAGCCCCGGCAGCAGGTGTAGTTCGTTGAATTCTTGGGTGGACCTCCAGGCCTTGGCGAGCCAAGCTAGCGCTTCGCCTCGATCTGCTTCAAGAAATTTGCGCGTCGTGTCAGGCAGCGGTTGACCGCTTGCGCCAAAGATCTTCGCAGCGCGCAAGAGTGCTTTTAGAACCACGATCGACGCTCGCCATTCCTCTGCACCCATCAATTCATCCTCATCCCTCCCCATCCTGAGACCAGCCAGCAATGTGCATGCCTCATCCAGGATATGATCGTTGGCAAGAGTTACGAATCGCCGCTCTTCCGGCCTTGCTGGCCGCCCGTACGCGGCATCCGGTTGCCTGCTTGCTGGTCGAAGCAGTCTAAGAAGATCGTCCGGAATATAGGCGAACTCCAGCGGACCCTCGGGTGAGTCAAAAAATGCTCGCGCCACCAGCCCCCGATACCAAAGGATTTCCGTGGCTGATATTGGGTGCAGGTGTGGCTGCTCCTTATCACGGCGCCCCGGCCCCATTTCGCGCAATTCCCCGTGCCGCCTGGTGAATTGGGCCCACGGCAGCCTGCCCCTTGCAGACGCTAGATCGCTAAGCGCGCGGTGCGCCCCAGTCTCCAATTTTCCAACTTCTTTTGTTATCGTTTCTTTGCTAAGCATGGCGTGGCTTAGGTGATCAATCCCCTCCCGCGCGTCTCTGGCTTTAAGTTCAATCCCCCAGATACCGGCTAGTATGCGAATGTGGCCCAAATCGTGGCCTTCCAGACTTTGCGCTAGGCCAGGCATCGATAAAAAGATTAGGACGACTTGCTTGCGGGAAGCATCACTTCCAGTGCGTTTGGGACGATCTCAATCTTAAGATGATGCACGTTGCTGGCGAAGCCCGCATAGGTTTCGCCATCGATATGCAGTGTCAAGGGCTGAGGGCAGTCAATTTCCATGCGCTTCACTTTGCCGAGGCGCACCTGTTTGAAATTGCCTTGCGTGCCCTTCATGAATTCCGGGATAAGCCTGAACATCATGGGCCTGGAAACTTGCTGCACGGTGGTGAAATCCAGAACCCCGTCGTCGATCTTGGCGTGTGGCGCAGTTTTGAAGCCGCCGCCTTCGCGGCCGCCGTTGCAAACAGCTAACATCAGGACGCGCTGCTCCCAATCCCCCTGATCTGTTTTGATCCTCATGTGCAAAACGTCGTAATGACGGATGATGGTCAGCAGCACGGCCACGAAATACATCAGGAAACCGCGCACCACTGGCAGAGAGTGCGAATAAATGTTTACGGAACCTCCGAAGCCGATGTTCACCGTGTTGTCCCAGTATTCTTTGCGGCCGTGTTCGTCTTCGATAAGACCAAGGTCCACTTTCTTGGCTTCCCCCGTAAGCACCTGCTTGAGGGCTAGTTCAGGTTTGGTCTCGATGCCCAGCGCGTGCGCGAAATCGTTCCCCGAGCCCAGTGGCACCACCCCGAGCTTCGGGCGTTTCCCTTCCGGCATCGACATCAATCCGTTGATCACTTCGTGCACCGTACCGTCGCCGCCTATGGCGACGACCAGTTCGTAGCCATCCTGCGCGGCTTGCCGCGCTAACTCGGTTGCGTGCGTCGGGTAAACGGTGCCGGCCCAATCGGCCCCGCCGTATTCCTCCACGATCGGCCGCAGATCCGTGGCCTGGCGCCATGCGTTGCCCATATCCGCGTTGGGATTGATGATCAGTTTGATGCGCTTTGCGGCCATTCCGCCTCCGGTGGGTCGGCGGAATTATAGTCGGGTTCGAAGGGAAAAATGACCTACCACAAAGACACAAAGAACACTAAGCTGAAAGTAGAAACTTTGTGTACTTTGTGCCTTTGTGGTTTGCTTTTGAACAGCGGTTTTTCTTGACAGATAAGTCCGCAGTACATCTGCGGGACGTCTGTCAGTTAAACCTTAAACCTGCAACCCTAAACCGTATCTACATCGGCCAATCGCGCAAGATGCGTTCGGTTTCCTCAGCGTGCTTGGTTTCGTCGGCGACGATGTTTTCCAATTCCACGGAGAGGCCTTTGTCTCCGAATTCCTCCGCTTCCATAGCCCGTTGCGTGTAATCGCGCACCGCACGCTGTTCAGCTTCTAGAACGGCTTCCAGCATTTCCTGGTTCGTAATGGCTTCTTTCACCGGCCGCGCCTCGGTGGTAGGTTCTCCGCCAAGGGCGACGATCTTGTTCGCCAGGAATTGCGCGTGGCGTTGTTCATCTGGGACCTCGCTGAGCAGGAACGCCGTTAGCTCTTGGACGATAAGGCCCCGTCACTTTGGCAGCGTAGGTGATATATTGGGTGACGGCGCTTAGTTCCCCGGCCAAATCCTCATTCAAATGATCCACCAGTTTTTGCTTCTCCAACAATTCTTTGTTTCGCGCCTTAACCGCTGTCTTCTTTTGCATCGCGCTCCTTTCTCGCGGACAAAGGTAATCCGTCCGCACTACTAGCCTACATCAGCCACAACGAACCTCAAGGGACAACTATCACGCCTTGGACTCCACTTTTTCATAAATGAAAGACCGATCCTTTTTTTTGCTCCTCACTCTGTTGCTCGCGTCCTGCGTACGGTCTTCCTCGTTGCCAGAGCCTCAGATCGTTACGCCGACTCCGTCGCTCACGCCATTTCAGCTCCTTGAAGAACCAGTTGTTACGCCAACCCTTGAGGGTACACCAGACCCATACGCTCCGTTGACCATCGCCGCGCTCGCCGCTCGCACTTACGGCGAGGGGCAATTGCTCGACTTGGGTGCAGTTCACAACCTCCCTGCTTTCAACAGACATCTGATCAGCTATCCAAGCGACGGCCTCACCATAAATGGTTTTATGGATATTCCGCGCGGTGACGGGCCGTTTCCGGTGGTGCTTGTGCTGCATGGCTACGTTGAGCCTGGCGTCTATCAGATCGAGACCTACACCGCAGGTTACGCAGCGGCTTTCGCCAATAACGGGTTCATCGCCATTCATCCCAATTATCGCAATTACCCGCCATCCGATTCCGGTCCCAACGAATTCCGCGTCGGCTTTGCGGTGGACGTGATGAATCTGATCGGCATCGTGAACGCCCAGGCCGGCTCTCCTGGAATCCTGGAGAAAGCTGATCCGGATGCCGTATTCCTCTGGGGACACAGCATGGGCGGCGGCATTATTCTGCGCGTGCTCACGGTGGGCGCCGACGTGCAGGGCGCCGTGCTCTACGGTTCGATGAGCGGCGATGAGCGCCGCAATTTCGAGCACATCCGCGATGTGCTCTCGCAAGGGGAGCGCGGCAACGAAGAACTTATTGCTAGCGATGAGCAGCTTCAGTTGATCTCCCCGATTTTTTTCTATGACCGCATCCAGGCCCCTGTGAGCATTCATCACGGGAATGTCGATGACATTGTGCCGCTGGCCTGGTCTGAGGAGTTGTGCCTCACGCTGCAGAATATGGGGAAACAAGCGGAATGTTTCACCTATCACAACATGCCGCACATTTTCTTCGGGTCCAATGATCTATTGTTGGTTGAGCGATCCGTCGATTTTTTCCGCCGCAATACTCCCCCTAATTAGGTTTATTCCAAATAAACGATCTCGGCTTGCATCTGTTTGCGGTCAACGCGCAGCAGCGCCACCGATGGAGGCTTGCCCGGCAATACCTGGCAGCAAGCAGAGCCCGGGTTGACCACCAGCTTGCCGTCCATGTGGCCGATCAGCGGTTCGTGGTTGTGGCCGAGCACGACCGCGTCCACGCCGTTCATATCTTTCACGGCCCGCTCGGTGTAATATTCGAACGCGTAGGGTTTTCGGCTCCAGAGGTATCTCACCTTGTCTTTGACATATGCCGGCCAATTCATATGGCCGTGCGTCAGCCCGATGCGCACCTCGCCAACGTTCACAATTCGGCTCATTGGTAGATCGCTGAAGCCGAACCAATCGCGGTTGCCACGTACGGCCAGTACGGGCGCGACTTCTGCAAGCTCGGCGAGCACGCGGGGGATGGAAATGTCGCCTGCATGAAGGATCTGGGTTACGCCAGCATCGGCAAACGCTTGCAGCGCCTGCGGTCGCAGGCTGCGCCGGCGATCCGGAACGTGGGTATCGGCGATCAGGCCGATTGTGACATTGTTCATTGGCTTTCAGATTTCTGTGTTCTGCAATTGCAGCAAGGCCAGGATGGTATCAAACGCCTCTTGTGATCTGCCTGTAAGCCTAGTGACCTGATGGCAAAGTTTGATGAGTTCCTTCGCTTGCTTGCTCGTCGCCGGCACAAAGGGAATATTTTGATCACGAATCCCTGGCTTGTTTAGAAACGCGATTATTTCCTCTATGGTACTTGCCAATGCCTTTAGGAATTCCTCGGATTTCTCAGTATTTTCCCTCAAAATTGCTTTTGCTGTAACGGCCGCCAGATTCCAAAAGAAACTAATTCGATTATCCAGTTTCTTTGGGATTGGCTTCCCAAACTCTATGGTTTCACCTGTTCTGATCCTCCTCCTTTCGAATAGCAGTAGCGAGTTCTTCGGGCGTAAAGCACTTTCTTCGGGAATAAATGCCCAGTCAACAACAATTCCAGGTTCGTATAAAACGGACAACAACATTCCGCCTGCAGGAGCATTTTGAGGCGCCCCATGAATATTTACCGGGATGGCAACCATCATAATGAAGCCTCTGGCATGTTCTACTAAGGAGCGACCCTCGCTAAGCACGACGCTAAGGTCAACATCGCTAAGCGCGTCTGGTTGCTGGCGACCCAGGCTGCCTGTGAGCCAGGCAGCGACAACGCGTTCATCGTTGCTAAGCAACTCATGGAGCGTTTGAACAAGTGCATCTCTATTCGCTTCATGTTGCCGAACTGTTTTTGCGACCAAAATTCCACCTCTGTCATTTTATTAGTAGGGGCGGCTTGCAAAACGCCCCTACGCAAGCCCTTTGTGTAATTTGCGCCAAAGACGCCCGCTTGTCGGTGGCGGGCGTCCTTGTGTTGCGTCTGTCCCTCTTGGGGCTATGCGGATACTTCGGTGGTCATCAACTCCTTTCCGGGTCGAAGTTCCTTCTCGTAGCGGTCGTATTGCTGCGCCACGTACATGCCTGCTCGTTCGTAGAGGCGCAGCGCTCCGGTGAGGTTGCTGGCATCTACGCCCAGCCCGGCCTTATGCAATCGGCGGCGAGCGAATTCGGCGAAGCTGTGCAGCAGCAGCGCCTTGCCCAGCCCCCGTTTGCGCCAGGGGCGGCGTACGCCGAGCTGACTCACCCAACCAATTTTGCCTCCCTCCTGCGGCATGAGCCGGCAGAGGGAAATTCCAGCGATCTCGTCGCCATGAACGGCGACGAACCATAGGCTGGGATCGAAGGCTTCCTTGTCTTCGACCATCATCTGCCGCCAGCGCGGGTAGCCGGATTCGAAAGGCTCCTCGACGTGACCGAAGTGATCCGAGAAAGCCTCGTCCACACTGCGGTAGACGTTTTCTGCATCGCGTCCGGCGTCGAAGTGGCGCAGGGTGATGCCTGCAGGCCATTCGGGTGAGTCGAACGGCTTATCCAGGTCGATGTGCATCTGGTAGCTGTGGCGGATCACCTTGAAGCCGCGCGATTCGTACAGCCTGTGCCCATAGCCGAACCCATGGGCGTTGAGGCAGGCGATCGAGATGCGCAAACCCTCGGGAACCAGGTCCATCACACGGCTCGCCCTTTGCAAAGCCCAATCGAACAGGGCTTCGCCCACGCCTTCATGCGTGTAGTCCGGGTGCAGCCGGAACCAGATAAAGGCATGCGCCGGGATTTCCCCAAGGGTGAGGGATTCGATGTAACCCACGTACTTGTCCTGGGGTGTAAAGACGACGCGCAGGTCGTCTTCCATGCTCAGCCTGGGGGTCTGCCAAAAGGCTTCGATTTCACTGACGGTGAGTTCGTCCAGCGCATTGAGAGCGCGGGAGAAATAGTTGCACAATCCCACAATGGCTTCCGCATCGCTGAAGCGCACTGGACGCATCAGATACCCTTCTTTCAATTGCGTTTCATCTTGTTTCACTAACATGTTTTCTCTCCAAATGATTTCCAAAAAACGAAAACGGCCGGGCTTCGTGCCGCGGCCGTAAAGATGGCTTTAAACAAAACGACCGCGGGCTTGTGCGCCGCGGCCGTCTGGTTACTAAGGGTGGGACCCTACAGACGAGCAGTAGGCGCACAAGGCAAAGACGTGGCGACACCGTCGGTGAGGTAAACCGGGGCGCCAACGCGCATCTTGCTGTTGAACTGGGCAAATACCATCGTTCTTGCGCCTTCCTTTCGTAAGATGGGTACAGCTTACACGCATTGCGAAATGTTGTCAAGCGAGTTCCCACTATCACTATCCTGAGCTGCCAATGAAGGCATCTACATGCCATCATTGGCTTGGCGAAGGATCCATCCGAATCACCAGTGAAATGACGCGTGAATTCGGGCAATGACATGGGTGGATGCTTCGCTCCGCTCAGCATGGTTTATACTTTCATATCTGCCACGTTTATAATCTTGCAAGTCATTCCTTTCTAAATGCTAAATCATTCGCTTTGCCATAGTGGATTTCCGTTCGCTCCTGCTTTCTTCGCACGCAGATCACTCAGGACGGCGGCTCCGTTCGCTCCGCTTGGAATGACAATGAAATGCGCGAGGCGCATTTCATTGCGGGCGCACGGCAGTGCGCCCCTACGACAGGCGCCAGGATTGGATTTATGATCCCTGCGCGTTCGCCATCGCCGTTTGCGTTCCTGCCCACCACGGTTTTGTTATTGGTGGTGGGG
>JBOGUK010000188.1:0-3496 GCA_050695915.1 Anaerolineales bacterium | reverse complement strand
CTGCTGATGGGCCTGCAGCCCTCGGATCTGCTGATCATCGCCGGCCGGCCCAGCCAGGGAAAAACCAGCTTCCTGATGTCGGTTGCCAAGAACGCCGCGCAGACGAATAAGAAACACGTGGCCATCTTTTCGATGGAAATGTCCAACGAGCAATTGGCCGGGCGCCTGCTATCGCAGGAGACCGGCATCAACTCGCAGCGCATGCGCAGCGGCAAGCTCATAGAAGGCGAATGGGATTTGTTCGCCCAGGCCATCGAAGTGCTCGGCGAGACCAAGATCTTCCTCGACGATACGCCGGCCATTTCGCCCACGCAGATGCGGGCGAAATGCCGCCGCATCCACATGGAATTCGGCCTCGATCTCGTGGTCGTCGATTATTTGCAATTGATGCAGGGTGAATCGCGCAACGAGAATCGCGTGCAGGAAGTCTCCTACATTTCGCGCAGCCTGAAAGTGCTCGCCCGCGAACTGAACGTTCCCGTGCTCGCCGCGGCGCAGCTTTCGCGCGCCGTCGAGCAGCGCGCCGATAAGCGCCCCGTGCTCTCCGATCTGCGCGAATCCGGCTCGCTGGAACAGGACGCCGACATCGTGATGTTCATCTACCGGCCCGAGTTCTACGAGGAAGACAGCCTCAAGAAGAACGTGGCCGAGATCATGGTCAGCAAGCATCGCAACGGCCCCACTGGCATCGTCGAACTGGTCTTCCGCGAGAATCTCGCCAAGTTCGAAAACGCAGCCACCCGCACCGTAGACTTTTCGGGGTTCTAGGACGTGGGCGAAGGCTTTTCCGGCTTCCCCGCCGGCAAAGTGCGCTTCACCCGCGTGCCGTGGCCGTTCTTCAGCGAACTGCTCCCGCAGATCGATGATCTCAACGAATTGAAGGTGCTCCTCTACGTGTTCTGGAAACTCGAACACATGGAAGGCGACCCGCGCTATTTGCAACTCGAAGATTTTTCTCAAGACGACACCTTCATGGCCGGCATGAATGCCGGCTCGCAAGCCGCGGTTGCCAACCTTAAAGACGGGTTGGCGCGCGCCGTGGCGCGCGGCGCGCTGCTGCAGACTGAGCTAGAATTGGAAGGCGCGGCGCGCACGTTTTATTTCCTCAACACGGCCCGCGGCCGCGCCGCAGTCGACTCGCTGAAGAATGGCGAATGGCGTCCCTCCGGGGACGCGCGCTTCCCCATCGAACTGGCGCAGGAGCGCAGCAACATTTTCACGCTCTACGAAAAACACATCGGCCCGCTCACGCCCATGATGGCCGATGCGCTGAAAGCCGCAGAAAAGGATTATCCGGAAGAATGGCTGCATGACGCCGTTCGCATTGCAGTGGAAAACAACGCCCGCGCCTGGAGTTACGTGGAAGCCATACTCCGCCGCTGGCGGGAAGAAGGTAGGGATGAGCGACGAACTCAAGGGGATTCTGAAAAAGATCGAAGAAAATACTACGACACAAAATACTCCGACTCCCTCGAGTGTTGAAGCCGGCAGCCACCTGAGGCAGCAACCTGTGGGCGATCCCAACTGCCCGCATTGCCACGGGCTGGGCTACCTGCGCGCCGATCTCCCGCTCGGCCATCCCGATTTCGGCAAGCTGCAGATCTGCAGCTGCCGCCGCGGCGAAGTGGCGCTGCACAGCCGCCGCCGCCTCTACGCCATCAGCCGGCTGGAAGAGCTCAAGGATCTCACCTTCGATAATTTCGAGCCGCGCGGGCGCGTCGGCTTGCCGCCGCGCCAGGCGGATTCGCTGGAAGCCGCCTACAACCAGGCGCGCCAGTTCTCCCAAAAGATGGAGGGCTGGCTGCTGCTCGAAGGCGGCTACGGTTCCGGCAAGACGCACCTCGCCGCCGCGATCGCCAACTTCGCGGTGAGCGTGGGCCTGCCCGCCATCTTCATCACGGTCCCCGATTTGCTGGATGCCCTGCGTTTCTCGTACTCCTCCGAAGATGGCTTCGAGGAGCGTTTCGAGGAGATTCGCCAGGCGCCGCTGCTCATCCTGGATGATTTCGGCACGCAAAACGCCACGGAGTGGGCCCAGGAAAAGCTCTTCCAGATCCTCAACCACCGCTACATCAACCGCCTGCCGCTGGTGATCACCACCAATCTTTCTCTCGAGCAGATCGAAGGCCGCATCCGCTCGCGCCTCTCCGACCCCGAGCTGGTCACCCGCTTGCGCATCCTGGCGCCCGATTTCCGCCGCCCCACTGACGACACCAGCCAGAACGAACTTTCCGACCTGCACCTGCTGCGCGATAAGAATTTCGCCAATTTCGAACTGCGCGATGGCGAAGGGCTCACCAAGCAGGACCTCACCGCGCTCAAGAAGGCTTTCGAAGGCGCCCGCAAGTACGCCGAGAAGCCCAAGGGCTGGCTGGTCTTCACCGGCTCGCACGGCTCCGGCAAAACACACCTGGCCGCCGCCATCGCCAACTACGCGCAGGATATGGGGCGCATCCCGGTCTTCGTCACCGTCCCCGATCTGCTGGACCACCTGCGCGCCACGTTCAACCCCAACAGCCCGGTGAGCTACGACCGCCGCTTCGAAGAATTGCGCAATTCCGAATTGCTGATCCTGGACGACCTGGGCACGCAATCCGCCACGCCCTGGGCCCGCGAAAAGCTCTACCAATTGTTCACCCACCGCTACAACGCGCAGTTGCCTACGGTGATCACGACGGCGGACACGCTGGATGAAATGGACCCGCGCATTTTGTCGCGCATTAGGGATGCGCGATTGTCGACGAATTATCCGATTGGCGCGCCGGCGTATACGGGAAAAAAGAAATAGTTGAGTAAGGGGGGATTGGGAGGGAGAAATCGAATCACGATTTTTATTCTGGACATTATTGCAAGTTGTGGTGACTGTATTTTGCTTCACCGCAGGGATTCTCAACCTCATCAAGGGAAGAGACGTTGATCCACTATACAAATTATTCAAATGGATCGATCCGGTTTTCATGCAAGTCATGGAAAAAAGAAACCCGCCTTGGATCGAACGGTAAAAGCTCAAAGCATATTTGTATATTCTGTTAGGCATCATTTCAATTTTTGCCCTGTTTGTATAGTAAACATTGCCATTCTGAGTAGACTTTGGCGAAGCCAAGGCGTCGCGAAGAATCCATCCGGGCGATTAATCGCCAGATGTGGCTTGATTGGCGAATCGATGGTGAAAATGGATGCTTCGCTGCGCTCAGCATGGCAAACATAGATAATTGTTGTTGATACGACGTGTCTCCTTTGTTTCCATGGCGGCTCTTCGAGGTTGCTTCGTCCGCTGCCATGACTTTGCCATGGCTTGCTCCTCGCAGTAACTGTGTTGTTTGTCAAGATTGCCAAGCCATTTGGTCGCGAGCCATGGCGTTGAGGATAGTGAGCAATTTGCGCATGCAGGCAGTGAGGGCTACCTTCTTTTGCTTTCCGTTGGCTAATAAGCGTTGATAAAAATCTCTGATCACAGGGTTGCAGCGGCTGGCAGACAGAGCGGCCATGTAAAGAG
>JBOGUK010000187.1:0-4038 GCA_050695915.1 Anaerolineales bacterium | reverse complement strand
GGTGAAAATCCGGTGATTGCCATTCCTGGATGAAGTCCTGCAAGACTCCAATGGAGATGGTCTCGAAAGGATACTTTAATAACGCGGGCCCCGATGGATTGATGCTCACTGCAAAGATCATCAACACGCCAACAAGTAATAGTGACCCAATCTTTCCACCCCAAAAGAAGCGCAAAGATAATCGCCTTCCCTTCGGCATATCTGCTTTCCCATATGCCTTTACCCGTTCGATCGCCCCATCAACCAGGTAAATTCCTAGTAGGATGAAAGCAACCGCAAACCCTGGATGGCTGTTCGCCCATAAGATCATCAAGATTGGCAAGAAAACCAAATGGTTCTTCCGCTCCCACCTGTAATCCTCGAGAACCCAAAGGAACACAGCACTGAGTACAAACGTAGCCAGATAAGGCCGAGCCGCCCAAAAAATCCCGGACGCGATGGCTCCGAAAATGAGGGCGAAGGCTCGTAGAAATTGCCCGCCGGATAATGTCATATGGATAAAGGCGAACGCCAGCGCAACCATAACTGCAGCCAATACATCCAATCCGGCCGCGCCAAACCGGTCATAGATTGCAAAAAGGGTTACTTCGCTAATCCATGCCGCGCTCGGGTAACGCCAGGTCTCGCCAAAACGCGTATAGGAAAACATATCTGTTTTCGGGATTGACCCTTGTTCAAGGATCAACTCCCCCGTGCGCAGATGCCACCATGTATCCGTGTCGATCGAAACCCTCAGTGCCATGGTAAATATTGCTAGGAGTGTGATCGCGCGCACTAGAGATTTCATGCTCATGGCGAGCTTATCCTAGCATAGGTACTAAGGCGGCGCTTTAATGGCGGACATATAATGCACTACATGCCCTCAAAGCGTGTCATTTGGATAACCGCTGCACTATTCTTCTTGGCCGTAATTCTTCGCATTGTCCCCGGCCCGCGCACCATCGACGATGCTTTCATCACATTTCGTTACGCGCGCAATCTACTTGCGGGCGACGGTTTCGTCTTCAATCCGGGCGAACGTGTCCTCGGAACAACCACTCCACTTTTCACAATCCTCCTTTCAGGAGTAGGTATTTTATTTGGAGGAGCATCGGCTCCCTTTCCATCTCTCGCAGTCTCCATCAACACGCTGGCAGACGGCATAAGTTGCATCCTGCTGTTTCTTATCGGAAACAAACTTGGTTCGAGGTGGGCTGGGTTCGGCGCTGGCCTCGCCTGGGCTGTTGCCCCGTTCTCGGTTACGTTCGCAATTGGGGGGCTGGAGACGAGCGTCTATGTTCTGCTCTTAATCGCAATTTTCTGGTCCTACCTTGAACGACGCTACGAAATAAGCGCCTTCCTCTCCGCGTTGGCCCTCCTAACCAGGCCGGACGCTCTTCTCCTTGTCCTTCCATTGGTCATTGACCGCTTACTGTTTGCCACTAGACGTGGATCGCCTTATCCATCGTGGCGAGAGGCTCTACTCTTTGTGATCCCCGGGTTGATTTGGGGGACGTTCGCCTGGTCATATTTCGGAAGCCCTTTTCCGCAATCTGTGCTTGCTAAGTCCGCAGCCTACCGGCTCCCGCAATTTGCTGCCCTTATCCGTTTTTTGCAACACTACGCGACGCCATTTGTCGAGCATTTCACTTTTGGCCTCGCCTGGATCGGGGTTGGCTTGATTCTCTACCCATTCCTCAGTCTTTTGGGGGCGGGGTTTGCGTTCAAGCAAAAAACTTCAACCTGGCCCTTTTCCGTTTTCCCGTGGCTGTATTTCGCAGTTTTTGCACTCGCCAACCCGCTTGTTTTTCGCTGGTATCTAACCCCTCCATTGCCGTTTTATTTCATGTTCGTCCTTATAGGACTCGAACGCATACTCCAACAATTGATCAGTTGGTCGCAGTCAAAGGTCCGCATACCACGTGCAGCTCAACAAACCTCCATAGTCGCATTGTTAGTTCTTTTTCCTTCATTACTGCCGCTAAATGGCTGGACGCGTGCGCCAACTCACGGGCCATCAGGGCCTGCGCCGGACATGGCCTGGATCGAACTCGAGCTTCTATATAAGGAAGTGGCTGATGAATTGCACCCGCGTTTAGCCCCAGAGACAACGCTGGCAGCGGGCGACGTTGGAGTCCTTGGTTATTACACAGACGTGCAAATCCTCGACCTTGTCGGCCTAAATTCGCCGGAAACCAGCCGTTATTTTCCTCTCCCGCCGGAACAATATGGAGACTTTGTCTATGCTGTGCCCGCAGAACTAATTCTGGATCAGCTTCCCGAGTACGTAGTTCTCCTGGAGATTTATGGACGATATAGTTTGCTACAAAACGACGATTTCTTGCGAAGTTACGCGCTCGTTGCTAGGCTGGATACTCAGCTGTACGAAAGTGATGGGCTGCTGGTCTATAAATTGAAATAAAAAAGGCGCCTTGCGGCGCCTTCTGCTCAAACTTCTCCCAAGTATTCTTTCAGCTTTTTACTCACCACCGGATGCCGCAGGCGGCCTAACGCCTGCGCTTCAATCTGACGCACACGTTCGCGCGTCACCCCCATCTTACTGCCCACTTCCTCGAGGGTGTAGGCCTGCCCATCCAACAGCCCGTATCGCAGCTGCAGGATGCGCACCTCGCGGGGCGGCAGCCCATCCAACACTTCGCCAAGGTGCTGCCTCAGGAGGTTGTAGGTGGCGGAATCATCCGGAGCTTGCGCCTCATGGTCCTGAATGAAATCCCCAAGTACAGAATCTTCTTCGTCGTCCGTCGGCGTTTCCAGGGACAAGGGACGGCGAGCGACTTGGATCATATTCTCGACTTTCTTAGGGTGCACGTCCAGCGCTGCAGCCAGTTCGTCCACCGACGGCTCCCGCCCCAGGCGCTGGGTCAACTGGTGCTGCACGCGGAGCAGCTTGTTGATCTGATCTCCCATGTGGACCGGCACACGGATCGTGCGTCCCTGATCTGCAATCGCCCTTGTGACGGCCTGGCGGATCCACCAGGTGGCATACGTGCTGAACTTGTGCCCGCGGCGATAGTCGAACTTTTTGGCTGCTCGAATTAGGCCGATATTTCCTTCCTGGATCAGGTCCTGGAATGGCACCCCTCGCCCCATATATTTCTTTGCCACACTGATCACCAACCGCGAGTTGGCCGTGATCAGGTGCTCGCGCGCAGCCCAACCGTCTTCAATATTGCGACGGTGCTTTGGTCGTTGCGGCTCATCGAACCTTCCGGAAGCAAGCACCTCCCGCGCAATCCTCCCCTTCTCGATGCGCTTCGCCAGACTCACCTCTTCTGGCGCTGTTAGCAGCGGCACTCGACCCACCTCTTTAAGGTAGAGCCCGATCATGTCGTCGGTGTCGATGTTGGCCAGGTAATTATCGTCGGCCTCGCGCTGTCGCTTGTTCTCCTTTTCTTCGCTTTCATCTACATCTTCGTCGGAGAGGAGTTCGGAATCTGAAGGCTCTACAGATTCGACATCATCGACATACGCAATCCCAGCACTTAGCAGGGCTGCAAATGCTTCCTCTAACTTGTCTACATCACGTTCTGCTTCCGGAAAGAAATTGAGGATGTCATCTATCGTTACGTAACCTTGTTTCCGCCCTAACTCGATCAGCCTGGTGATGGCTGGGTGGTCCCTCTCGTGCTCAGAGGCGTGGTCATTCTCGACGATTTGGTCCAGAAATTTGTCTTTCAGCACTTCCACTCTCTCGGTTGTTGGATTGCTCACAGGGAGCGGGCCTCCGTAGGATTTCACCCTATGGAGCCTTGGCACAAAAAGCCCAGCAACCAATTGCTCGTTGCTGGCCTTGGCTTTTGGTGGAGTCCACTATACAGCGAATCAAACAGGCGAGTCAATAAGCAACTGGAAACCTGTTGTGCGGAGGTCAGCACCCAACTGGAAACCTGTGCAATTTAAGTGCCGCTCTTTACTCAAGGGATCAGGTACTGGGCAGGACACAAATAATCAGGGCAATTTCCACAAGAATGGACCGGTTTAACTGGCTTATGCTTGCGAAGACCGCAATGTACACTTTAAAATGTCACACCTGCCAGT
>JBOGUK010000186.1:0-9879 GCA_050695915.1 Anaerolineales bacterium | reverse complement strand
AGCCAGGCTGGATGCCGAGGCCGCTCGAGAGGAAGCCGACGGCTACGTGCTCGAAACTCTCACCAAACTCGAAATGGAGCTCGAACGCGTCCTGAACCAAGTGCGCAACGGCATTCGCGCCATGATGCAGCAGCAGGAAGAGCGCAAAGGGGCTTCCGCTCAGCGCGAGCCGCAGGAACAAACGGCGCCTGAATAATCAATTAGTCGCAGACACAAAAAAGGACGGCCGCGCGGCCGTCCTTTTGATTTTCAACCTTCATCCAAATATTTATTCTCAAACCCATGCACGCGCTCCACGCGGGCCACGCGGATCTTCGGGGAGTTTAAAGCTTGGGTCCATTTTCCTAAATCCTCACCAGACGAAGTGGTCGCGGCAGTACTTGATATTGTAAGTAATGTGATAGCACAAGCTGTATTTCCATGTCACGTAGATTACAAAGAGCAGGGTGATAAAGGCAACCAATCCAATAATTACACGCCGCTTGGTCAATCTATAGAATCCAAGTCAGCAATCGGCGATCAGTAGTCAGAAATATCTCTAAAGCCCTCTTTCGGGCTTCGTGAAGAAACGTTCCTGCAGCCAGTCGGTTAGGCTGGGAAACGCCGCCGCGAACAAAATGAACAGTCGTGAAATCCCCGGCAGGATACGCGCCCGCACTGGCCTCCTGGCCGCCGACAGCACTGCGTTGGCCACATCCTGCGGGCTGAGCTGCAGGGCCTTGGGCGTGGTGATGCCAGTTTTACGTTTCGCCTCCGTGTGTTGCCCGAACTCGGTGGCCACGCCGCCGGGATAGATCACCGAAACCTTGATGCCCCACACGCCCACCTCCCGGCGCAACGCGTCGCTGAAGCCTCGCAAACCGAACTTCGTGGCAGCATAAACCGTGTACGTTGGTGTGGCCACGAAGGCCGCCTGAGAACCCATGTTGATAATGTGCCCGGACCTTCGTTCGATCATGTGCGGAAGAACAGCACGCGTCGCCTGGATCACACTGGTTAAATTGACTTGCACCTGCGCGCCGATATCCTTTTCTGGATCCAATTCTTCCAGCCATTTAGTACGCCCAAAACCAGCATTGTTGAAAAGAATATCGATTTGCCCGTAGGTTTCCAGTGTTTTATCAACTAGAGCCTGCAGCGGCCCGGGAGCGCTCACATCGGTTTCAACTGCGAGCGCCGCACCGCCTTTGGATTCGATTTCTGCTTTGAGCGCTTCGAGCCTATCCAGCCGGCGGGCAGCCAACACAACGCGATATCCGTTCTCACCAAACAATCTGGCTGTGGCTTCACCGATTCCAGACGACGCGCCGGTAACAATAATCACGGGTTGCGTTGCTACCATTTCGCCTCCGGAATTAAGGGACTAACAGCACTGGAATACTGCTCACATGCAGCAACCCCCCATCGCGGGGAGAGGCCGCGAACACAACAATGCGCCCGGGAGTGGGCTCAGAAACAGAGAACGTGAATTCGCCGCTGAAGGGGCCGGGGAGACCGATGTCAGGGGAGTTGATGGTTGCAAAACTGGCATCAAGGGTATTATCTTCGGTTCCGCAGAGATCATTCTGGGCCCCGGATCCCCCTCCTCCACACAACATCAGACCGAGGTTCGACTCAAAATAATAATCAGAAAATCCGGTAACCACGACCGTTCCGGAACTGAGTTCTGTAAGTGCAGCAGGAGACTGAATGTCAATGCTCTCAAAACCTGGCGCTGCGGGCTGGATGCTCGAAGGCCCGCTCGGGCTGAGCGTCACCTCGACACTGGAAAGATGCACGATGCCGCCGTCCAGCGCGCTGGCCTCATAAACCGAGATGCGCCCAGGCTGCTCACTTGCGACCGAAAAACTTAATATGCTGCCGTACGGGCCGGGCGAGCCGGCATCGGCTGCAATCGTGGTTGGTTGCAGAGCGATTTCGTTGCCATCCTGATCATAGACAGCAACCACCAGATTTTGCTCGAACGTGGGGCGGGATTGCCCGCTAACCGCGACGGGGGATGTGATAACCGAAAGCGGACCTGGCTGCAAAATGACGATGGCTTCCAGCGTTCCATCGCCGGCCTCTGTTGGCTCAACAGTGGGTGTTGCGCTATCCGTAGGAGGTTCCGCGGTGCTGGTCGCGGCAGGCGCCTCGGAGGTAGGAGTTGCTTGACTGGCAAAGGGCAGGTTGCAGGAAACTGTCAAAAGGAGCAGAATCACGGAAAATAGACGAGTTCTCATAACCCCTCATTATTACATTGAACCGTAACGGCGGCAAACTTCATATTAATCTCTTCGACGAATTCTCGAACCTCTTCCACAAGGAAGACCGAACCCCAAATTAATACGACCCCGTCCGGCGGGGTATCCCGCAGCACTTTTTCCAGCGATTTCCTGGGCGACGGCTGAGGCTCCACATCGATACCCAACGATTTCAATTCAATGCTCAATCTCCCCGCCGGCATCGCCCGCGGATGTGGGGATTGGGTGGCTATCACCCTGCCCAATCGCTCACGCATAGGCTCGATAAGTCCCGCTAGGTTCTTGTCAGCGGAAACACCCAGCACTGCATTGACAGATTTCCCCGGAAAATAATCATCCAATGCCTGGCGCAACGCTTTGGCCGCTTCCGGAGTATGCGCCGCGTCTAGGATCAGTGCGGGCGATTCCCGCAGAATCTCGAACCGCCCGGGCCAGCGCGCCGCGGCAAAGCCGCGTTCGATCGCAACCTCGGACAGGGTCAATCCTTGATCGCGGGCTGAGAGCAGTGCTGCGTAAGCCGTTGCCGCGTTTACGATCTGATGCGCGCCATGCAGGCCGATCGGCAATGCCACGACCTGGTCAGGGGTCGAGTGATGCCAGATGCGCAAGTCTTGCCCGCCGAGATCAAAATCCCCCCGCTCAAAAAGCCAATCTTTGCCGACCTCAATCGCTTTGGAGCTATTTGCCTTCGCAACTTCCAGAATGGTCTTTCGCGCCTGGAGTTGCTGCGGCCCGATCACCACTGGAACCTTCGCCTTAATGATGCCGGCCTTTTCCCGCGCGATCTCTTCCAAGGTCGAACCCAGGATCGATGTATGCTCTAAGTCGATTGGGGTTATTACCGATACCAGAGGCTCCATCACATTGGTCGCGTCGAGCCGACCACCCAGACCGACCTCAATGACAGCCACATCGACCTGTTGCCTTGAAAAGTAAAGCAAGGCAAGCGCCGTGACGATTTCGAACTGCGTCCAATCGCGGCGGCCTTTCAAATGAGGCGCCATTACATCGAAGGTTTCCTGCAATTGCTCATCCCCGACGACTGTTCCATCAATCCGGATACCTTCGCGCGCGCTCCATGAATGGGGCGATGTAAACAGACCCGCTTTGTAGCCTTGCTGGCGTAAGGCTGCAGAAAGAAAAGCGCATACGGAACCTTTTCCATTCGTGCCCGCGACATGAAAACTCGGGTAATTTCGTTCCGGGTGGCCCAGCGCGATTACTAGTTCAGAAATGCGCTCAAGCGTGAAATCGTTTGAGCGCATTTCAAGCTGGGGACGCGCACCCAGGTCAGGCAAAGACTCTAGAAAAAGTTTCAAAAAATAGGAGGTTGGCAATTGCACTCTATTCTAAGGTATTGCAAAACATCAAGATGCGGGCCCATCTCAAATACAAGATTAAAACCTCCAGATACGATGCAAATCTTTTAAGCTAACCTGTATCTATTCCGTAGTATGATTGGTGCTCGAGCTAAATCGGGAATGGCTCATAAGACCCAAATTCACGTAAGGAGAAGAAAGATATGAAGAATCGCTTGTTTTTACTGCTTAGTTTAATGGCAGCGCTGGCGCTGGTTCTGGCTGCCTGCGCGCCCGCCGCGCCCGAACCTACGCAAGCCCCAGAACCGACCGAGGAAGTGGTGGAAGAAGAACCGATGACAGACATCGGCACCGAAGCCCACCCTATCAAGGTGCTGTTCGTCCCCTCTGTGGACACCACCGTGATCGTCTCTGGTGGTGAGATCATGGCCGAAGCCCTGCATGAAGCCACGGGCCTCTTCTTCGAAGTGTCTGTGCCAACATCTTATGCAGCCACCATCGAAGAAATGTGTGCTTCTCCCGATGACACCATGGGCTTCATCCCGGCCCTGGGATATGCGCTGGCCAACGACCTGTGCGGCGTGGATGTAGCCTTCAAAGCGGTCCGCTTTGGTTTCCCCGTCTACTGGGCGCAATTCCTGGTTCCCCGCGACAGCGAATACGAAACTCTGGCAGACCTGGAGGAAGCAACCTGGGGGTACGGAAGCCTGACGTCCACCTCTGGTTACCTGTTCCCGCTTGTTGCGCTGAACAATGCGGGCGTTACCATTGGTGAGGCAACCGAAACTGGCGGACACAACCAGTCGGCCTTGGCCGTGTACAACGGTTCAGTAAACTTTGGTACAACTTTCTATAGCGTGCCGCTCACGCCTGAGGGTGAGCCTTACTGGACCTATGAAGATTGGCTGGCCGGCGAGGTAACTCCTGATATGTATGACGTTCCTGCTGAAGTGATCGAATCATGCGGGCCAAACGAGGATGGATCACTCTTGCTTTGCGAGGGGTGGCGTGTAACAGATGCACGCGCGAATATCCGCACCGAGGCGCCGGATGTGATCCAGGACGTTCGTATCCTTACGCTCTCGCCTGAGATCCCCAATGACACTTTGTCGTTCGGGCCAGAATTCCCGGCCGACCTTCGAGCTCAAATCGAGGAGGCGCTCCTGGCCTTTGCCGAAACCCCCGAGTGGAGCGAATCGATTGGCAATCCGGATTTCTATGACTGGTCCGGCATCTTTCCGGCTGCGGATGCGGATTACGACATCATCCGCGATCTCCTGGCCATCACCGGGCAGACTCTGGATGATTTCCGCTAAACCAATCGCTTAGATAAGAGAAGGGGCAGGTTAAATCCCTGCCCCTTTTGTTTTTTTTATGGGAGAAATTAACCTTTATAATCCTTAGCAATCTGGCATACATTGTAAAAGACCGGCAGAAGAAGCATGTTACAGATTCGTAACCTGACCAAAGTGTACGACTCCGGCGTCAGAGCATTGGAGGACGTGAGCTTTGACATCCCCGACGGGAAGTTTGTGGCTGTGATCGGGCTAAGCGGCTCTGGCAAATCCACACTGCTTCGCTGTATTAACCGTTTGATCGAGCCAACCAATGGCCAGATCCTTTGGGACGGATTGGACCTGGTTTCTTTGTCGCCGGAGGAAATGCGCCGAACCCGCCGAAAGATCGGCATGGTGTTTCAGAACTTCAATTTGGTGAACCGTTCCCAGGTAATCATAAACGTACTAGCCGGCCGACTCGGATACGTAAGCCAGGCATTCAGCCTGGTGAATTATTTCCCCAAACAGGATGTGGCAAGGGCCATTCAGCAACTGAACCGTGTGGGCCTGGCCGAAAAGGCCTTTGTCCGGGCCGATGAACTTTCAGGCGGCCAGCAGCAGCGCGTGGGTATCGCCCGCGCCCTGATGCAGGATCCCGGCCTCATCCTGGCCGACGAGCCCGTAGCCAGCTTGGACCCCGTGCTTGCCCACAGCATCATGAAATACCTTGAGCTGATTAACACTGAAGACGGTGTGACTGTCCTTTGTTCGTTGCATTTCCTGGATCTGGTCCATCGGTATGCAGACCATGTGGTAGCTTTGAATCTTGGCCGAGTTGTCTTTGAGGGCGAACCAAAGAAGATCGACGACGTCAAATTCAAGGAGATATACGGCCAGGAAGCCGAGCGTGTAGGTTAACCCAATGGAAAAGAAAAAAGCGAGCCTATTGAGGTCGGGGGGCCTTGGATTAATGGTTATTGTGATCGTAGCTGTCTATGCCTACGGCACACAGGTCACCGGCGTGGATTTAAGCGAGTTGCAGAGCGAACGGCGCCAGGAGAGCATGCTGCGGGTGATCCGCGCTCTGTTTCGTCCGGACATCCTTGCCTATGACAAGGAGGAGTTAACCCTCGCCGCGCCTATCTGGGTGCCATGTCCTGAAGTCATGCCGGAAGCACAACAGCCTGCGGAGGAGGGGCCGCGTTTGATCATCTCTCCTGGTTGCGCGGCGCCTGGGGAGACGGTGCGTATTGAGGGATTTGACTTACTGGCTAACGCCGAAGGGCCGCTCCGATTTGTGCCAGGCAGCGACCCTGAACAAACCGTCTCTCTGGGACGAGATTTCGTGACCACAGATGCGCAAGGTCACTTTGAGGCCGACCTGGTGATCCCTGCCCGGGAAAGCGAAAACGTGCAGTTCATCCGGGTTACCGTGAGGCAAAACATTGGCCTTCCTTATCTAACCCAATCTGCAATTGATACCTGGCACAAAATCGTGGAGACTGTCTTCATGGCGCTGCTGGCAACCACCATTGGCACCGTGCTCGCCGTTCCGCTCAGCTTTATCGCGGCCCGCAACTTAATGAGGCCCGTTCGCAGCCCTTTGAGCAGCATTGCTCTTAGTGCCATCGGGTGGGTGGCCGGAATCGCAATCGCTTTCCAGATCTCGCGTTGGATAGGGGAAATGAGTTCCACTTATGTGGACAATATTGCCCTCTCTGCCCTGAGTGTCCTGGCCGTTCCGCCTATCACTCTCTATATATTTCGATGGGCCATTCCAACTGAAGAAACGGAACCGACCACGCCTGGCCTTCGCGCCGGGCGCTTCGTTGCAATGTTGGGCCTCGCAATCCTGGGCCTATACGGTTTGTACGCGCTTGCAGGCCTGTCGATAGCCCTCGGCCCAAGGCTCGAAGGCGCACTCGGCAGTTTCGCTTTTCTCGGCAACTTTCTGTTCAACGCCGGCGACATCCTCCGCATCTTCATACCCGTTTTGGCGGCTCTGGTCGGCGGTGGCGCCCTTAGCGGCATTCTCGGCCGAATTGGCCAGCAAGCCACAGAGCGCTTGCCGAATGCCGCGGTGAGGGTGATGAACGTGCTGGCGGCGGCAGCTGCCGGAGCCCTGATCTTGGTTTTGATCGGCCGCGCCATCGAGTGGCTCTACCAGATTGGTCGCCCTGAAATCACGCTGTGGGGCGCCGCCTTAGCCGGCATGGGACTTGGCGCTGTTGCCGCCTTGAGCAGACCTCCCAAAGACTCGCTGTCCATCGGCATGGGAATTTACTACATTACGCGGACAATCTTGAATGGCCTGCGCTCCGTGGAGGCTTTGGTGATGGCCATCGTGTTCGTGATCGCAGTCGGCATTGGGCCGTTTGCAGGGATGCTGGCGCTGGGCTTGCATACCATTGTCAGCTTGGCCAAACTGTATTCCGAACAGGTGGAAAGCATTTCCGGAGGGCCCGTGGAGGCGATCCAGGCAACGGGTGCCGGCCGGCTGCAGACCATTGTGTACGCTGTGGTTCCACAGATCGTTCCGCCCTATATCGCCTACACACTTTATCGCTGGGACATCAACGTGCGCATGTCCACCATCATCGGGTTTGTGGGAGGCGGCGGCATCGGGTTCTTATTGCAGCAGAACATCAACCTGTTGAACTATCGCGGGGCAAGCACACAAATGCTGGCTATCGCCATCGTGGTGGCTACTCTGGATTATGTAAGCTCTGTGGTGCGCGAGCGCTATGTTTAGCTGCAAGCGCGCTTCCATGGATGGGCGCGGGCATGATGGCCAACGTTAGTGCTCTTTTCGATCATCTGGAGTCCAGCGATGCCAGTGTCGAGGATTTATTCAGCTTTATTTCCAATTTAGCCTCAATCGACATTGCAGGGAAGAAATATTACAGGGGCGTTGGGAACGTAAAGGATTCCCTGGTTCCCGGGTTAGGTCGCTATGTGGAACTAATGGCAAATTACGTCCATTTCCACAACGCGCTGATCGAATCAGTTCAGAACCTCATGGGGGATGCTGACATTCTGGCCGAAGTGAAAAGGACGCTCGTGGGCCAGATTTCCGAAGCGGAGATAAGCCTCCTGCGGGAATTTGAGCGCGGAGTCTTCCCTTTTCTCAAAAAGAATTTCTTCGAGCAGGGGAATAAAGGCATTTGGGAATTGCTGGCGATCGCACAGCATCATGGGTTGCCCACTCGATTGTTGGATTGGACGCAAAGCCCCCTGGTGGCTTTGTTTTTTGCAGTATCAGATATGAGCTTTGAACACGACGGAGCTTTTTACTTTCTGTACGATATTGATGAAATAGATTCAGAAGACTTGATCAATATCAATCCGCTGGAAATCAAATCGCTTAAGATATTTAACCCACTTCCATACGTCGAGCGGATTTCCAGACAGATGGGAGGTTTTACAGTGAGTGTCAATCCCGCTGTTTCGCTGAAGGATGACATAGAGAGCATGGCCCGTAATTCCAGGATCGACAGGATCCCCAAAATCCATCGCATCACCATCCCAGGGGAATCCAAAATTAGGATACTGAAGTGGCTCGATAACCTCGGCATTTCCAGGAGCACCCTGTTTCCGGATATTGATGGCATCGCCATAACCTCCAGATTCAGGGTTATTGATCAGTATTCTGAGCTATATAGGAACACCCAGCGCGTATCCAGGTCAGGCACAGGGTAAGTTAATAGCAACACGATGGCTGCAGTTGAACTGCAGCCCATCTCGCGGGATGTTGTGTATCTCGGCGCCGAGCTTAGACCTGTCCGCCCGCCGCAGGCGGGGCTATTACTCCTTGTGTCATCCTGAGCCGCCGAAGGATCCCTACTGCGTGTCACTCTAAAGATCAATTGCTGGAGAAGCGCTGCGGCCAATCTTTTCGTGGAGTTTACGCTGGCGAAGTGAACTGATGAGAGTGACAAAAAAAACGATGAACTTGCAGCTGTCTTGCTTGCTGCCAACCGTCTACTGTCTGCTGTCAACTGTCCACTATCTTCCCATCCACCATATGAATGCGCCTGTTCGCAGTGCTGGCAAGACTCTCGTCATGCGTCACCATCACCACCGTGATGCCCAATTCTTTGTTGAGCCACTGCAGCAGTTCGATGATATTCCCGCTGGCCGCAGTATCCAGGTTGCCTGTGGGCTCGTCCGCCAGAATTAGCATGGGCCGGTTGATCAGCGCGCGGGCAATGCACACCCGCTGCTGCTCCCCGCCGGAAAGCTGGCCGGGAAGATGATCCAAACGTTCAGCTAACCCCAGTTGACCGAGCAACTCTTTGGCGCGCTCCTCCGGCTTGAAATCCAAACCTTTGCGATAGGGCAGCAGCGGCAGCCACACGTTTTCGAGCGCAGTGAGCGTGGGTACCAGATTGAAAAGCTGGAAAATGAAACCAATCTTTTCCCGTCGAAAATCCGCCAGCTCGTCGCCTTTGAGCCCGTCCAGGTTGCGGCCGGCGATCACCAGTTCGCCGCTGGTGGGATGATCCAGGGTGCCAAGCAAATTAAGCAGCGTGGATTTTCCCGACCCCGATGGGCCGGTGACGGCTAGGAACTCCGCCTGCAGCACCTCAAGCGAAACCGCGTCCACCGCGGTGACGGAAACGCCGTTTTGGAAGACTTTGGTCAGATTCCTTACAGAGATCGCTGCAGATGTCATTGTCGATTCCCTTTCGCTCAGAGTGCGTATTGCTTGGATTGTAAGTTGAACAGCCGGGCATACCGCCCCTCTATGGAAAGTAAATCCTTATGGGACCCGTATTCCACAATGTGTCCTTTTTCCAGCACAGCAATTTTGTCCACGAATTTTGTGATAGCCAATCGGTGAGAAATCACGATGCAAGTTTCGCGGCCGACAATGTCCATGAAAAATTTGTAAATCTCGGCTTCGCCTTCTGCGTCTAAAGAGGCAGTTGGCTCATCCAAAATAAGCAGATCTGCATCGCGCATGAAGAGACGCGACAGGGCGATCTTTTGCCATTCGCCCCCGGACAACTCGGTTCCCGGTTTGTCTCCCAGTAAAGC
>JBOGUK010000185.1:0-6908 GCA_050695915.1 Anaerolineales bacterium | reverse complement strand
CCCTAAGTGCGATCCAATCCGAAAAGGCCCGACTAGAGACTAGTCTGGAGTCTCTAAAAAGCCAACAGGCGCGATTGGAAAAAGAGCCTGGGGCAAAAAAGCCTTTATCGGATGAACATAAAGCAGTTACCACGGAGATCAACGCTCTCGAAAAACGACTGTCCGACCGCGCAGCGAACGAAGAAAAACTAAACAAAGTACGTAAAGAACATGCCGATGCGGTAGGCGAAAATCCTCTGCTCAAACAGCAAATGTTCGAGATCCGCGACCGCATGGATATCTTGAAGGCCGCCACCGGGCCCGTTTGCCCGACCTGCGGACAAACACTTACCGAAGAGCACCGCGCGCAGACCTTGGTGGCCCTTGAAAAGGAAGGCAAGCAGCGAGGGGATCGCTACCGCGCCAACCTCAAAAAGCAGGAGCAGCTTGTCGATCAGGTGAAAAAGCTGGGGGCGGGTCAAGCAGAGTTGACCCAAGCAGAAGAGCAATTACGGTTAAAGTCGGTGCGCGAAGCTAAATTAAGCACGAGCCTGGAAGAATTGGAAAGACAGGAGGCCTTGTGGAAAAGCGAAGGTTTGTCTCAACTCGAACAGATTGACCACTCATTAAAAACCGAGGCTTATGCCGCCGCAGCCCGCGCACAGCTGGGCGCACTCGATGCAGAACTGAAATCCATCGGCTACGACGCGGCGCAGCACGATGAGGTGCGAGCTCAGGAGCAAGCTGTCAGACCGATCGAGGCTGAAATGCGTTTGCTCGAGCAGGCCCGCGCTGCAGCGAAGCCTATTGAACGTGAAATCAAGGAGCTTGAAAAAGGAATCGCCGCCCTTGAAAAAGAACTCTCTCAGCAGGAAGAAGCCCACAAACAGGCTGCGGCGACTTTTGATTCAGTGCAAAAAGATTTACCCGATGTGACGGCTGCCGAGCGCCGCCTGTTGGATTTGCAGGAGCAGGAAAATCGTATTCGCCAGGAACTCGGGGCGGCGCAACAACTTGTGGCTGTCCTGGATACTCAACGCGTTCGCAAGAATGAACTCGAGGCCGATAAGGAACTACTTTCGAGTCGCGTGGCGCAATATCAGGCACTGGAGCGCGCCTTCGGCAAAGATGGCGTCCCCGCGCTGTTGATCGAGCAGGCCCTGCCCCAGATCGAGAACACGGCCAACCACATCTTGGAACGGTTGAGCACCGGCCCCATGCACGTCAGCTTCCTCACGCAGCAGGAATTCAAGGACAAAAAACGCCAGGACCGCCGTGAAACGCTCGAGATCCAGATCAGCGATTCAGCCGGGCGCCGCGACTACGAAATGTTCTCCGGCGGGGAAGCTTTTCGCATCAACTTCGCCATCCGCCTGGCGCTCTCCGAGGTGCTGGCCCAGCGCGCCGGCGCCCGCTTGCAAATGCTCGTGATCGATGAGGGCTTCGGCACTCAGGACGAAGCCGGGCGACTGCGCCTGGTGGAAGCCATCAATGAAATCCGCCAGGACTTCGCCAAGATCCTCGTGATCACGCACGTCGAAGAACTCAAGCACGCCTTTCCCACGCGCATCGAGGTTGAAAAAGGCCCTCGCGGTTCAACCCTTACCGTTCTCTGATTTCCTTACCCTTCAGCCTTCTTTTCCCTGTTCCTCCTAACCAGCCATAACACCAGCACAACCGCCAAATACACACCGAGAAGGATCAGCGCGAGCGGTAGCGTGGCAATCCCGATCCAGCCCATCAGTCCCATGCCATACAGCATGTCCCCGTAATCCTTGCCATTGATCACGCAAGGATGAACGCTGCCTTCATCCAGCCGGCAGCCGTTGACAATGGCAACTTCCGCGGCCGTTGCAACCAGCACCCATGGACCGAGGCAAATCGTGGCTATCACCGCCAAAACCACCACATGCGCAACCCAACCAAATCGTTTCATTCAGGCTCCTTGGTTTTCTGGCTGCGATTGTAATTGCATAGTGCGGTAGACTGGCAGAATGGCTGACGAACCCAGTGCTCCCCAACAAATCAAGGTCAGATCGCTCAACGATTACCTGGAAATCATGAGCAGGGTCGTTTTCCAAAGCGGGATGTCCTGGAAACTCATCGAAAACAAATGGCCGGGCATTCGCGAAGCGTTCGATAATTTCGATATCGAGAAGATCGCCGATTACGACGAGCGCGACATCGAACAACTCAGTCAGGACACGCGTGTTATCCGCAATTACAAGAAGCTGGTCGCCATCCCATCCAACGCACGCAGGATCCTGGAACTGGACAAGCAGCACGGCTCGTTCCAGAAATACCTCCAATCTCATGGAGATTTTGAAGATACATTGAAGGCCATGCGCAAGGATTTCAAATTCATGGGCCCATTTGGCATTTATTACTTCCTTTATGTGGTCGGGGAAAAGGTTCCGCCGCATAAAGAGTTTCGAACGCAGTACATGAAAAAATAGCTTTCCACAAGGTATAACTAACCCCTATGTTAGACAAAATTGTCGGAGTCGAAGCGCGCTTCGACGAAATCGAAAAGGAACTCACCCAGCCCGCCAGCAACTACCAGCGCGTGGTGGAGCTGTCCAAGGAACGCGCCGAGCTGCAGCCTGTGGTTGAAGCGGCCCGCGAATACCGCAACGCCCTCAAGCGCCAGAAAGAAGCCCGCGAGCTGGCGGCCAGCAACGACGTCGAGATGGCGGAACTCGCCGCCTCCGAGTTGGAGGAGCTGGAAGCGCAGATCCCCAAGCTCGAAGCCGAACTGAAGGGTTTGCTGCTGCCTAAAGATCCCCGCGATAAGCGTAACGTGATCTTCGAGATCCGCGCGGGTGCCGGCGGCGATGAAGCCGGCATCTTTGCCGCGGACCTCTATCGCATGTACACCCGCTACGCCGAGCGCCGCGGTTGGAAGACCGAACTGCTCAACTCCAATGAAACCGGGGTGGGCGGCTTCAAGGAGGTCAGCTTCCTGGTGAAAGGAAAGGGTGCGTTCTCGCGGCTCAAGCACGAGTCCGGCGTGCACCGCGTCCAGCGCGTGCCGGAGACCGAGGCGCAGGGGCGCATCCACACGTCCACTGCCACCGTCGCCGTGCTCGCCGAGGTCGACGAGGTGGACATCAAGATCCCGGATGGCGACATCAAGATGGATGTCTACCGCTCCGGCGGCGCCGGCGGGCAGAACGTGCAGAAAAATGCTACTGCGGTTCGCCTCACACATTTGCCTACCGGGCTGGTGGTGCAGTGCCAGGATGAACGTTCGCAGCTGCAAAACCGCCAGCGCGCCATGACCATTCTGCGCGCCCGCCTCTACGAAATGGAAGAAGAAAAACGCCGCGCCGAGATCGAGAAGACGCGCCGTTCTCAGGTGGGCAGCGGCGAGCGCTCTGAGAAGATCCGCACGTATAATTTCCCCCAGTCGCGCGTCACCGACCATCGCATCGGGTTCACTTCGCACAACCTCCCCGTTTTCATGGACGGCGAACTCGATGAGTTGCTGGACGAGTTGACCACGCAGAACGAAGCTGAGCGGCTTGCGGCCGCAGGGATTTGAATATGAAACAAATACTTGCATTTTTCACCATTACAGCGTTCCTCGCCGCTTGCGCTCCAGCGCCAGCCGCCACCGACGTGAGCGATCTGGAGCACGCGCAGCAAACCCTGATCGATTTCTTCTCGCTGCTCGCCAACGGCGAGTACGAAGCGGCCGCAGAGCGCCACAGCGAACATAGCGAGTTCTACGAAGACGCCCGTCGCAATAACCCTGACGTCGATCCCAATGACCACGCCGCGCTCCTCGAGGCCGCGTGCACATTCCAATTGCGCTGCCTGGAGATCCGCGAGGTGCTCGGCGCGGACCAAGTTGGAGAGAACCAGTACGACTTCGTCGTCAACTTCTCGAATCCGGATGGCTCGCTTTTCGTTCTCGGTCCCTGCTGCGGCGAGGACGAAACGAGCATGCCGCCTGTCTCCGAATTCGTGTACCGCGTCGAGAAAGTGGGCAGTGAATTCTTCGTGCTTGGCTCGTCGGTTTACGTTCCCTAGGCGCCTTGTCATCCTGAGCCGCTACTTTCATCGCGTTACCAATCACTTCTAGTCACCGCCATGCTGAGCGGAGCGAAGCATCCACTATTACGACACTTTTGGATGGATTCTGCGCAGCATCACGGCTAGCTTCGCTCGCCTTACTTGCTCAAAATGGGAGCGCAATAGGTCGTACGGGCCTCGTCAAGCAAACAGATAGGTAGGATTCATCTAGCTTTTTTCTGCCCAATCATGTCCACCCTCACCATCTCATCCGCCCTCGCTGACGCGCGTCATCGTCTTGCATCCCAAAGCGAAAGTTACGGCCTCGATGCGCAGGTGCTCATGGCGCACATATTGGAAAAGGACCGCGCCTGGATCCTTGCGCATTCAGAAGCAATACTGAATGATTCCCTGGCCTCGGCCTGGGAAGCCGCGTTGCAGCGCCTTGAGGCCGGTGAAGCGCTGCCGTTCCTGCTAGGCGAATGGGAATTCTTCGGTCTAAAGCTCAAAGTCACGCCAGATGTCCTCATCCCGCGCCCCGAAACCGAGTTGCTCGTCGAAGTCGCCATCGTCTGGATTCGCCAGCATCCAGCTCGCCGCCGCGCCGCCGACGTGGGCACGGGCTCCGGCTGCATTCCGGTGGCTATTGCGATGCACATTCCCGACGCGCAACTCATTGCCGGCGATCTAACCGCCGCAACGCTCGAAGTGGCGCGCGCAAACGTTGAGCGCTATGACTTGCAGGAGCGCATTCAGTTGGTAAAGAGCGATCTATTGCAAGACATTCCCGGCCAGTTCGACGTGACCACGTCGAACCTCCCGTACATTCCGTCGGAACGCCTGGCAGAACTCGATGTTTCCAAGCGCGAGCCGCACATCGCGCTCGACGGCGGCGCAGACGGTTTGCGCTTCATCGAGCCTTTCCTGCAACAATCCGCCGCCCGGCTTGCGCCCGGCGGCCTGGTTCTCGCTGAAATTGATGCCAGCCTCGAGTCTGCGGTGATGGAGTTAGCCAAGATCCACTGGCCAACCGCACAGATCGAAGTGCGCAAAGACCTGGCCGGATTGCCGCGCTTACTTGTCATACAAACTTAATTCCTAGTCCTCCCTTGCGCGCCGCGTGCTATGATGTTCGCGGTCGCCCTATGAAAACCGAGCGGCTTTCCGCCGAAGCGCCGGACTCAATCTCACACGCCATCGACGTTCTCGAGCACGGCGGCGTGGTGGCGTTCCCCACGGATACAGTCTATGGCCTGGGCGCGCCGGCGTTCAATAGGGAAAGCATCGAGCGCCTCTACTCCATCAAGGGTCGCGAAAATGCAAAAGCCATCGCAATCCTGATCTCGAGCCCCGACGAACTCGATCGCATCGCCGAAAACCCCAGCGAGGATGCGCTGCATCTGGCGCGCCGCTTCTGGCCCGGGCCGCTGACGTTGGTGGTACCGCGCAAAGTGGATGTCCCCGAGATCCTTTCGCATGGGCCTACCATTGGCGTGCGCGTCCCCGATCACGAGTTCGCCCGCCAGCTACTAGCTGCCGCCGGCCCGATGGCAGTGACCTCGGCGAACCTTTCGGGCCAGGCCAATACGCGCAACGCAGGTGAAGTGCTGCTGCAGCTTGAAGGGCGCATCCACCTGGTGCTCGACGGCGGACAGACCCCGGGAGACACACCGTCCACCGTGGTCGACATGACCAGCAAAAACCCCAAGATCCTGCGGCATGGTCCGGTCACGGAACCCGAAATCCTCGCCACATTACTCTAACCCCGTGCCGTCTTGAGCAGGCAACCGACAAGCAACTGCTTGTCGGTTGGCGCCGCGAAGAGCCTGCCCTGAACGAAGTGAAGGGATCCTCAAAATTTACGTTTGAAGCCGGGACCACATTTCCACGCTACTCTCCAAGGACCCGTTCGCTTCGCTCGGGGAAAAACGCTTTCTTGCCCATGCGAAAGATATTATTCCGCGGAGGCCCGACCCCCCTCGATACCCCTCACGAGCTTTGATAACAATTCGGCCATCCACTTCCCACTAATGGCGTCATTAACACACGGAAAGGCAAACTTTTGGGTTTTCGGGGCGGTTTGTAAAGGCGTTCGTTTAGGTGGGGGACCGGGATTAATTCTGGTTTAACCGCGGATTCAGAATTTATTCAGAATGGGCGGATAAGGTATGGCCAATAGCTGAGATCTCCTCCTCACTACCAGATCGCACTCGGAAGAGTGCGATTTTGGTTGCTTCCAGGCTTGCGGATTCCGCTTTATCCCTGCCAAGTTGAACGTTAGCGTAACACAATAGGGATTCCTCGCTCTCGCCGAACTCCTGGCAGGTGCTCGAGTCGAGCACCTGCGAGTATTTTCGGCGGCTCGGAATGACAGAAAAAACGAGGGTGCGATTTTGGTTCTCACCTCTTTTCACATTCCGAGCCGCCGCGTTATTGCAACCTGCGCTGGCCGAGAACGGCCTCTTTTTTGGTACTACAATACGCTCAGGAGAAAATCATGCGCAAATCCCACTTTTTTGCCCTTTCCGCAGCCTTGCTGCTGGCAGCCTGCGCGTCTCCGGCGCCAGACCCCACCGCGACTCCAGAAGCGGTGCTCGAGCCACTCGAGGTGACCGTGATCATGACGGAGTATGCATATAACCCGAAAGTGATCGAAGCTTCCGTGGGCCAAGAGGTGATCCTGCACCTGGTGAATGAAGGCGCGCTAGATCACTCGCTGGTGATCGGCCGCGAAGTGGTTCGCGAGGGTGGAATCCCTGATGACTATACAGCGGACATGTTCGAAAGCGCCGGCGTGGAACCCGTGCTCACGCCTGAGATCGAAATGGGCATGGAACACGAAAGTATGGAACACACCGGCACCTACATCCTGGTTCCCGTCACCGACCGCGAGGTCACCGTGACATTCACTG
>JBOGUK010000184.1:0-8090 GCA_050695915.1 Anaerolineales bacterium | reverse complement strand
GCGCACTGAAGTGTGAATGTCCTCAGTGACCGTTTCCGTGGCCAGGCCGCCGATGTGTTCGAGCGCTTTGCGGCGCATGATGGACGGGGAACCCGTCCATCATGCGCTGTTCGTGTAATTCTTGCCCGGCTGGATCACGCGGAAGAACAGCGACTGTTCGTGCCAGGCTTTATTCCTGCGATCGTGCTGGATCGAATCCTGGTTATAGAACTCCTGAGGGGTCTGCACGAAGGCCAGCTTTTCGTCTTCGAAGTAGCCCAGCGTGCGGTCGATGAAATCCGTCTGCGGCACCATGTCGGCATCCAGGATCGCGATGAACTCGCCGCCGGTGACGGTGAGCGCATGATTGATGTTGCCGGCCTTGTGGTGCGTGTTTTCCATGCGGGTGATGTATTCGGCCCCTAGGCGCTCGGTGAGCGCGCCTTCACTTCGGGTCGATGCCCGTCATCGAGAACGTAAGTGATGTGCGGATAGCGGATCTTCAGCGCGCCGGTGACGGTGGCTTCGAGAACTTCGAGGTCTTCGTTATACGTGGGGATGAATACGTCGACGCTGATGCCGGAGCGCGGTTCCTTGTGGACCCGTGCAGGCGCCACATTACGCGTCATCCACACGAAGAGCGTGTAGTTGAGCACACCGAAAGCCTCGGCGACGAGCAGCGCCCAGGAGAAGAACGGCGCGTCAGGGTTCAGGCTATATGTAGCGCGCCACCAGAGGTAAAAGAAAAGATACGCCAGCGTGACGCCGGTGATGAACCCGAGAAACGGAGGGTTATGGACCTTGCCGCGGTAGCAGCGGACGAGGGATTGAGGAGTGACCCCTTGAAGTGGGATTTCATATGAGGACTTCCTTCTTGCTGAGCTATGAAAATTATTACTATTTGCTAACTTTTTTTACATTCCTCCTAGGGACCATTTGCAAGGTTGTTAGGTGACGACCTCGATCTCAGACAACCATTTCACCCAAAACCAGCCGCGGCGGCTGGGCACAACCGCACGCAGTGGGAAACCGTGTTCGTGGGCGATTGGCGATCCGCCAACATGGGTCGCCAGCAGCACGCCAACCGCTTCTGACATTGGAAGCAGTTGCACGTGCCCAGAAACGGCGCCCAGGCGCACCGAGCGGGCGGCGTAGCTGGCGCTGGCTTCAGCGAGCAGCGCACTCAAGGCAACGCCTTGCCAGCGCTGCACGCTCCACCAGCCGACAGTGCAATCGATGGTGGCGGTGATGGTTTGCTGGGGGAGCGCCAGCACCTCTTCATATGAGAAGACCAAGGTTTTCTCGACGGCGCCGAGAAGCTGCAAGCTCCACGTGTCAATGGCGACGGGCAACCTGCCATCGCCGACGCTGTTGGTGATGGGGAAATCATTTCCCGTTAAATAACCGTTCAAGCGCGAGCCGCTGGCGGCTCGCGGCATGGCTGGATCTGCGCGGCGGGAAGCCAGCGCCCGGCTGGCGCCCCACCCCACTGCGCCCGCCGCGGCAATGCCGGCGATGCGCAGGAAGCCGCCGCGGGAAACGAAATCGGCTTGCTTGGGGCGCGGCCAGCGCCACCAGGAATGCAGCAGGAACGGCGCGATGATGACAAGCGCGAGGATCCAATGCCAGGAGATCAAGGTCTGATTCATGAACAAGCCGCGCGGCTCCAGGCGCCAGGCCCACATGACGCCGAGCGCGAACACCAGCAGCGTGGCCGCGCTGAGCGCCACAGAGATCACCGGGATCACGCCGCGATCCACGTTGACCTTCAGTCCGCGGCCCAGCGAGCGCAGCGAGATGGCTGCTTTCCACGGGATCAGCGCGATCAGCGCCCAGCCGAAGGCACGGTGCAGCTCGTACATCCATCCCGGGAACACCCACACGATGCCGTACACGCCTGTCACCGTAAGCAAAGTGATGAGCACCAGCATGCTGGTGTTTACGAAGCGCAGGATCATTTGGATGTCGCCTTCAATTGCTTCAGGACTGTTTTGGGCGCGGTGCGGCGGTAGGCTTCGTCGATGAAACCTTCCACTTCGCCCCAATTGATCTGGACATCAGGGTTCAGCGTGGTCCAGCCGTGTTGGCCGATGTAGGCGGATTTCGAAAAACGTTTCGGCTGATGACGAGTGAGAAAATCCTGTGTCTCGTGCAACAAGCGTAAGGTGAGATAAACCTTGCCCTCACCTTCGCCAATGAAAATGAAAGACTTGCCGTGCACCTTGAATACCGTATGCCCGAAGCCATCTATGACCTCGGTCACCTCTGGATACCGTTCGCAAAGCCTACGCACCCTGGAGACCAGGGCGAGTCCTTTTTTGGATTTAGTTTGGTCGTGAGTCATTGGGAAATCTGTTGATCTCTTTCAAAATCGGAAACGAACTCGCTCGATCCGCGTGACAGAAGCGGCCAGAGGCGCCTCGTAAGGGCTTAGAACGCCAGCATCTTGGCCATCTCGAAGTATTCGAGGTTGGCTGCGCGCTGGCGGCTGACGATCTTTTCCAGTGGCACCGAGGTGATATCGCGCCCGCGCAGGCACATCATCACGTCGGTTTCGCCGGCGAGCAGTGCGTCGACGGCTTTGACGCCGAGGCGCGAGGCGAGCAGGCGGTCGAATGCGGAGGGGCGCCCGCCGCGCTGGATGTGGCCGAGGATAGTTACACGTGTGGCGAAGCCAACCCGGAGCGCATCCAGGGCCTTGGCGAGATCTTGCGTTTTCACCGAGGCGCCTTCGGCAACGATGATGATGGAGTGAGTCTTGCCGCGCTTGTATGCGCTTTCTATGGACGCGGCCACCTCTTCAATACTGACGGGCACTTCGGGGATGAGCACTACCTCGGCGCCACCGATGACGCCAGCCATCACGGCCAGATAGCCGCAGTTGCGGCCCATGGTTTCGATGACAAAGGCGCGGCGGTGCGAGGAGGCGGTATCGCGCAGTTTGTCGATTGCATCGCTCAACGTATTCAAAGCAGTGTCTACGCCAATGGCCATGTTGGTGCCCCAAATGTCGTTATCGATACTGGCGGGGATTCCGACCGCGCGGATGCCCTGGGCGCACAGCGCCCGGGCGCCGCGCATGGAGCCATCGCCGCCGATGACGACAAGGCCGTCGATTTGGGCTTTCTTGATTTGCTCGACAGCCTTCAGCTGGCCTTCAAGCTCGTAGAACTCTTGCGAGCGCGCCGTGCCCAACATGGTCCCGCCGCGCTGGATGATGCTGCCCACTTCGCGCGCGGTGAGCGGATCGTATAGACCATTCAGTAAACCGTGGTAGCCCTCCTGCACGCCGATCACTTCGCAGCCATTGAACAGCGCGGTGCGCGTGACGGCGCGAACGCACGGGTTCATACCGGGGGCATCGCCCCCGGAGGTAAGCACGGCGAGGCGTTTGATTTCGTTGGCGGTTTCCATGCGGGCGCGGGAATTCTAACATTCGATGATGCAGTTATTGGGATTGCTTGTCTACGAAGAACCCGTGGGGAAAGCATTTATTCCAGCGCCACCTATTTTCAAATGAAACACCACAGAGATTCCTCGCACTCGGCGGCTCGGAATGACAAGGAGGGAGGCAGAGTGCTATGGAAGGGCGTCAATATGGCGGATCGCAATGACAAAAGGGTGAATAACAAATACAGGATGACATGCAACTTTTTTGTTGGAATACGGTGCTGATAAAGCTGGAAATCAGGCTAGGTTTGATCGCGGCATATAAAAAGTCCTTCCCCCTCCCCTTCACTACGTTTAGGGTCGGGCGTCAGGATGACAAAAAAAGTTGTTGGCGGTTGAGGCTAAGGGTCAGAAACGCCAAAAACAGTCAAGGACTTGTCAGGCGTTTACTTCCCTCGGAAACCAGGCCAGGTCGTGGCCTGGTTCGAGCCAGACGCGGACAGGTGTGCCGGGATGGAAGATGCTGGCGTGCGGGGAGAATGCGTGCAGCAGGCGACCTGAGGGCAGGCGCAAGCGGTAGTGGTTCATGGCGCCGCGAAAATGGCGGGCGAGGATCAGGGATTTCCCCTGGGAATCCGGGGCAAAGCGCACGTCGTCAGGGCGCAAGACGAGCTCTACTTCCGATCCCGCCAGTGCGTCTACTTTTTGGGTAATTAGCCCAATCTCAGTTTCCACGCCCTCAGCGGTTGCAACTCCCGGCAGGAAATCGCTGTTGCCCATGAATTCCGCCACGAAACGTGTGGCGGGAGCGTGGAAGACCTCCTCAGGCGTCCCCACTTGCTCGACGCGCCCCCGGTTCATCACTGCGACACGATCGCCGATGTAGAGCGCCTCCTCCTGATCGTGTGTCACAAAGATAGCTGTGGCATTGCCGGCCCTGAGGATCACGCGCAGGTCCTCGCGCATCTTAAGCCGCAGGTCAGCGTCCAGGTTGCTGAGGGGTTCATCTAGCAGTACCAGGATGGGCTGCGGCAACAGGGCACGCGCCAGCGCCACGCGTTGGCGCTCGCCGCCGGAAAGTTCGTGAGGGTAATCCCCGCGGCGAGCCGCGAGTCCGACGAGGTTCAGAACCGAAGTGACGGCTTGTTTGGAGAACCCGTTGCGCTTTTGTTTAACGCCGAAGGCAACATTCTCCCCGACATTGAGATGAGGGAAAAGTGCGTAATCCTGGAACACCATGCCAACGCCGCGCGACTCGGGCGGTGTGTATTTGAAATCTCCTGCTACTATGCTGTCGCCGAGAACGATCTCCCCTTCATCCGGGCGCTCGAAACCGGCGATCAGGCGCAAGACGGTAGTCTTGCCGCAGCCGCTTGGACCTAGAAGCGCCAGCGTCTCACCGGTTTTGACCTCGAGGTTTAAATCGTAAACGGCCGGTGTGGGGCCGAATCTCTTGGTTACGTTGTTCAAGCGAACGGCGAATGAATCCATAAGCGGCGAATTCTATCTCGCTCGGGCTTCGTCCCGTAATACGAAGCTGAGCGATAGCGAGGAAACGAGGATCAAAAGCAATGCAGGCGCGGCGGCGCGGGCAAAAAAGGCCTCGGACACCACGGACCACACCGAGGTGGCCAACGTTTTGAAGCCAATGGGCGCGAGGATGAGAGTGGCCGGTAATTCTTTCATTGCCGTGAGAAAGACAAGAGCAAACGCGGCTGAGATTCCTGGACGCACCAGCGGCAGAGTGATGCGGCGAAACACGCGCAGCGGCTTGTTTCCCAGGCCACGCGCAGCTTCCTCCATGTGCGGGTGAATCTGAAGCAGTGAGGTGCGGATGGCCCCCACGCCTTGCGGCAGGAACAGGATCACGTAGGCGAAGACCAACATGGGCAGGGTTTGATAGACCCGCGGCGCGTAGTTAGCCCCAAAGAAAACCAACGCGAGGGCGATCACAATACCCGGGAGCGCGTAGGCCAAATACGAAGCACGCTCAATGAGGCGGCTGAGCCGCCCCGGCTTGCGGACCTCGAGCACAGCAATCGCCAGGGCTGCAATGAGCGCAACGCTCGCCGCGAATCCTGAAGCGAGAACCGAGTTTAGGGTGGGCTGCCAAATGCCGGCAAGCAATTCGCCGGCCGCCAGGCCACGCTCAAGCCAGTACAACAAAACCCCTGCCGGCAGGATCAATCCAAAGAGGACAACGCCCGCGCAAAACAGTAAAGCCGGCCAGCGCCAGCGGCCAAGGGTGAAAACCATTGGCGGTTTCTGCCCCCGGCTGCCGCCGTAATAGCGGGCGCGCCCGCGCGTGCGGCTTTCGGCGGCGACCAGCAAGAGCGATACCGCGACGACGATCAAAGACAGCGCCGCCGCGGATGTGCGATCAAAAACACTTTGGTACTGCACGTAAATGGCGCGGGTAAATGTGGTGTAACGCATAACGGATACTGCCCCGAAATCGCGCAGCACGTAGAGCAAGATGAGCACGCTGGAGACCGAAACGGCCGGTCGCAACTGTGGAAAAACGATTCTCCAAAACGTTTGCCAGGGGCCATAGCCCAAACTGCGTGAGGCCTCCTCAAGCGAGGGATCAAGGCGCTGCAAGGCAGAGCGAAGATTAAGCAGCATCAGCGGATAGCTGAGCAGAGTCAAGGACAGCAGCGCTCCAGGAAAACCGTAAATACTGGGAAGCCGCGTGATACCGGTGAGCGGTTCCAGCCAACCCTGTACAAGACCGCGCGGACCGAGCGCTGACGCCAGGAGATACGCACCTACGTAACTTGGTATTACAAGTGGAATCGGCGTGACAAAGGACCAGAACCTGCGCAAGGGAAGATCAGTGCGCACCGTGAGCCATGCAAGCGGAAGGGCGATAGCCAATGAAAAAGCTGTTACCCAAAATCCCAGCCAAGCGGTGCGTTCGAGGATTTCCAGATTCGACGGGCGGACAACCTGAGCCCAGGCATCTCCTTCCCCGCTAAAAGCGCGCACAAACAGATACACAATTGGCAGCAGCACCGCGGCCGCGGCCACCACTGCGGGAATCCAAAGTAGGAACAGGGCACGGAGGCTGGGCAAGGAAGCCCAGACCTTCCGCGCCCCGTTACTGGTGGTTCTGACGATCTCGTTCTTTGCAACCAATCCCATCGGCCTCAAACTACCTCATTCCCAAGACCTGCCCAACCTGATGAGCTGCAGTAGTACTGCAGCCTTTGTCCGGCAGTTGAACTGCCGGACATCTGGGACGTTCCCGGTGGATCTGATCAGTCCGTTTCCTGCGAGCATCCCAAGCCGATGAGATGCAGTTGTGGTGCAGCATCTGTCCGGCAGTGCAATAGCCGGACATCTGGGACATTCCCAGTGGATCTGATCAGTCCGTTTCCGGCAAACATGCCTATGAGCCGCAGTTTTGGTGCGGCCTCTGTCCGGCAGTGCAACTGCCGGACATCGAATGGCCTTCTGGTCGACTCGTTCCCTGTGAGCATGCGTTTACGGAATCATCCCTACTTCCTGCAATAGAGCAGTAGTTCCCTCAAGATCGGACAAAGCATCCATTGAAATTGCCGGCGAGTTCAGATCGAAAAGCGGAGTCAGCAAACTCGAAGTGACAACTCCTTCCACCAATGGATATTCAAAGGTCTGGCTGGCGAAGTATTGCTGCGCCACTGACGAGAGCATGAATTCCAGGAAACGCTGCGCGTTTTCCTGATGCTGGCTGCTCGCCAGGATGCCGGCGCCGGAAACCATCACAAGCGAACCTGGGCCACCGCTGGTCAAATAGTGATTGCGGGCTGGGAAACTTTCACCTTGCTCGGCGAGGAAGCGATACAGATAATAGTGGTTCACTAAACCGGCATCTACCTCACCGGCTGCGACCGCAGCCACGACGGCGATATTGTTTTCATAGTAAACGGGGTTGTTAGCCACGATGCCTTCCAACCACGCGCGGGTTTCATCCTCGCCCCACAGCGAACGCATGGCCGTAACCATAGTGATGAACGATGCGTTGGTAGGAGGGATGCCCAGGCGCCCGTTCCATTCGGGATCGGTGAAACCGGCAAGGTCTGAAGGTAAATCTTCAGGTTGCAAAACGTCGGTGTTGTACACCACCACGCGCGCGCGAGCCGTGATACCAACCCAATAACCATCAGAAGACGCAAAGTTTGGATTGACTTTGCTCAGAATATCGGCGGGCAACTCGGCCAGCAAACCTGCTGTCTCAACGGCGCCAAGCCCACCCGGATCCTGGGCGTAGTAGACATCAGCGGGGGAATTCGCACCTTCTTCCAGAAGCGCGGCCGCCATCTCGGCCGTGCTGCCGTAACGCACGCGCACGTCGATGCCAGTGGCCTCGGCAAACTGCTCGATGATCGGGGCGACCAGTTCTTCGCTGCGGCCAGAGTAGATCACAAGCTCGCCACCTTCAAGCGACGGATCCTCTGGTTCCGGATCGGGTTCTGGATCAGCGACTGCTTCCGGGTCCGGGGTGACGGCTGGCGTTGCTGCAGCCGGCGCGCAGGCAGCCAGGAAGATGGCTGTGATCAAACCAGTGAAAAAGAATCTTGTAAAACGAAACACGTTACTCCTCAGCTGAGGCTTGGATTTTTGGAGTGCGCCTCACGCAAGGGGCAGTGTAGCGATGAGTCTAATTTTTATAAATAGACCAATATAAATTCGGTTTTCAACCAGGGTTAGGATTGGTTTGGATGGGGTTACTAAATATC
>JBOGUK010000183.1:0-4950 GCA_050695915.1 Anaerolineales bacterium | reverse complement strand
GTGTTTTCCTGGCGCAAGATCTTTTCCTCTTTTACGTATTCTGGGAGTTCACTCTGGTGCCGATGTATTTCCTGATCGGCATCTGGGGTGGGGAGCGCCGCATGTACGCGGCGATCAAGTTCTTCCTGTATACGATGGCGGGCTCCATTTTGATGCTGCTGGCCATCTTGTGGCTCGGCATCAACCAGGGTACTTTCTATTTGCCAGAACTGCTCCAAATCGGCGGCATCCCGGGGTACGTGCAATATTGGCTGTTCCTGGCTTTTGCTGCCGCCTTTGCGATCAAGGTGCCGATGTGGCCGCTGCATTCGTGGCTGCCGGATGCGCACGTCGAGGCGCCAACGGCGGGCTCGGTGATCCTGGCGGGCGTGCTGCTGAAGCTGGGCACCTACGGTTTTCTGCGCTTCAATTTGCCGCTCTTCCCACAGGCGACGATGCAGCTGGCTCCGGCGATGGCGGCGCTCGCTGTCATCGGCATCCTCTATGGCGCCATCGTTTCGTACTCGCAACGAGATGTTAAAAAGCTGGTGGCTTATTCCTCGATCAGCCATCTGGGCTTTGTGATGCTGGGCCTTTTCGCGCTCAATCCTCAGGGCATTGAAGGCGCGATCCTGCAGATGATCAACCATGGCATCAGCACAGGCGCCTTGTTTTTGATCGTCGGTTTCCTCTACGAACGCAGGCACACTCGCGAGATGGATGAGTTCGGCGGACTGTGGGCAGTGATGCCGGTTTATGCGGGCATCACATTGGTGGTTGCCTTGTCTTCCATGGGACTGCCCGGGCTCAATGGATTCGTGGGCGAGTTTACCATTCTCCTGGGCGCATGGGGTGCAGGCGAAACGGGTGCGCTGGGGTCGACCTGGTACACGATCCTGGCGGCAGTTGGCGTGATCCTGGCCGCAATTTATATGCTGTATATGTTTCAGAAGCTGTTCCTTGGGCCGATCACCAAGAAGGTCAATGAAAAGCTCAAGGACCTGACCCCGCGTGAGCTGGCTGTTATCGTGCCGCTGCTCATCCTGATTTTCTGGATCGGCTTGTATCCCAAGCCGTTCTTCGCGCTGATGCACCCAACCGTCGAACAATTTGTGACCATCTTCCAAAACGCAACGCTCGCTCTGCACTAACATGCCGTTCTTCACCGCGACGGATCTCCAGGTCATCCTGCCCCTTGTCGTGCTGACGACATGGGCCTGCGTGCTGCTCTTGGTAACGGTCTTTGGCGGTGGACACCGCCAGCGGCTGATCCCGTTCCTGACGCTCCTCGCCCTGAGCTCCACCGCGGTCTTTGTGTTCCCACAGTTTGCCGCCCAACACGACGCGTTTGGGGGCATGCTGGTCCAGGATGGTTTCTCATCCTTTATCAACCTGCTTCTCATACTTGGTGGGTTGTTAACCATCGCGCTCTCATTCAACTATCTGCAGCGCATGGCGATTGCACGGGGGGAGTTTTATGCACTGATGCTTTTCTCGATCAGCGGCATGATGCTGATGGGGATGGCCGCCGATTTGATCGTGGTTTTCCTGGCGCTTGAGCTGCTCTCCATCCCGCTTTATGTCCTGGCCGCCTTTGCCCGCCCGGATGCCAATTCGGAAGAAGCAGGGCTGAAATATTTCCTTCTCGGCGCGTTCGCCAGCGGGTTTCTGTTGTACGGGATAGCCCTGGTTTACGGAGCCACTGGAACCACTGGGTTCAACGCAATCTTCGACTCCGCGCAAAGTGGACTCGATCAACCGCTTTACCTTGTCCTCGGCGCGGCCCTCATCCTGGTTGGCCTTGGGTTCAAAATTGCCGCGGTTCCATTCCACATGTGGACGCCGGATGTTTACCACGGCGCGCCGACTGCGGTGACGGCGTTCATGGCAGTTGGCGCCAAAGCGGGGGGTTTCGCCGCGCTGCTGCGCACATTCGTCATCGCGTTTCCCGCGGTGAGCGAGCAGCTCGTGCCGGTGCTGTGGACGGTTACAGCGGCGACGCTGATCATTGGAAACATTGCCGCCATCGCGCAAAATAATGTGAAACGCATGCTGGCTTACTCCAGCATTTCGCACGCCGGTTTCATACTGATGGCGATCGTAGCTTACGCCAACGATGCTGCCAGGTTCGATGTGGTGGCGTCGGCGCTCTTTTACTTGCTCGCCTTCGCGTTCGCCAGCTTTGGATCCTGGGCCGTGGTAATGGCGCTGGAACAGCGCGAGGGAAAGGGTTTGGAATTTAAGGATTATGCCGGCCTCGGCAAACGAAATCCGGGATTGGCGCTGGCTATGACGGTTTTCATGCTCTCGTTCACGGGTGTGCCACCGACGCTTGGCTTTGCCGGAAAATTCTTCCTGTTCCGCGCCGTGCTCGAGGGAGGGTACGTTGGGTTGGCTATAGTCGGCGTGCTGGCTTCGTTGATCTCGGCATACTACTACCTGCGCCTGGTAGTAGTGATGTATATGCAGGAAGGCAGCCCCGAAGTTCATCGTGAAACCTGGCTGAACCTGACTGCTGGATTTAGCGCGGCGGCGACTGTGCTCTTGTTCATCTTTTCTCAGCCCTTGTTCGGGTGGGCATCCTCTGCGGTACTAAAGTTATTCTAGAAAAGCCCAAGATGGTGCTATAGTGCCGGTGCCAGAGTGACCGCGGGCCACTCTTTTTGTATCTGGAGGTTGCCGCGTCTCTTGCAAAAGTGTTGACCTATGGCGCGATTGCACTGTTTGTCCTTTGCCCACTCACATTTCTTGCCGGCGTATTTGCTCCCAGGGCGCTGGGCTTCCTGGATCCGCTGGTTTGCCCCGAGGGTTACCAGTTGGGCAATCAAAGCAGCGATTACGTGGACCCTGAAGGAGGGACCGGCGTAGCCGTTGATATAGTTTGCACCGGCGCGGGCGGGACCGTCGATGCCACACCGAGAATGCTGATGATCTTGTTCTCTCTGCCGATCCTGGGTTTCCTCCTTTATGTCGCGGCAGGCAAGTTCAAAGAGGCAGCGTCTTAGAGTCCGGGCAACCTGCTTTGCATTGGGGGATTTGCTTCCATCAGCTATACTTTGCCGCCGATGGTCAAGGCTTTGATCTTTGATTTCGACGGGTTGATTATCGATACCGAGATGCCGGATTACGTGTCCTGGCAGCGAGTTTATACGCAGCACGGCGTTGAGTTGCCTGTGGAAAAGTGGGGGCAGATCGTGGGCGGCACAGCGGCATCGGATTTCGATCCCCACACTTATCTTGAGGAACTTTGCGGCGAGAAGCTGGACCGCGAAGATGTGTGGCTTAGCCGCCGCAAACAATACCTGGACGGCATCGGCGAGCAGCCAATCCTTCCCGGCGTGATGTCCTATTTGGATGATGCTGAACGCATTGGGCTGAGACTGGGTGTGGCGTCCAGCTCGCCGGAGAACTGGGTGCGCGGGCACCTGGCTCGCCTGGGGATCTATCAGCGCTTCCATACGATCAAAACGGCCGATGATGTGAAGCGAACCAAGCCCGACCCCGAATTATTCCTGGCTGCCATGGATGCGTTATCTATCCAACCGGGCGAAGGAATTGCCTTCGAGGATTCGCCAAATGGGATCAAGGCGGCGAAAGATGCCGGATTATTTTGTGTGGCTATTCCTAATGCTCTCACTGCTCAACTCCCCCTTGGCAAGCCTGATCTGCTGTTAAATTCGCTCGAAGAGATGCGGCTCGGCGACCTGCTCCAGAAAATCAGCCCTAACTGACAGTATCCGAATACAGCTTGCGGTGCAGGACGCTCAGGGCGCTCACCTGGTCCGCGGCGTGGTAGCTGGAACGCACAAGCGGCCCGCTTTCCACCCACTGGAAACCGATGCCGAGCCCGTATTCCTTGAGCTCGGCGAACTCTGCGGGGGTGTAGTAGCGTTCGATGGGAAGGTGCTTTTTGCTGGGCTGGAGGTATTGGCCGAGTGTGAGGATGTCGACGCCCCAGGAGCGCTGGTGGCGCATGACGGCTTTCACTTCACCCATGTTTTCACCGAGCCCAAGCATGATGCCGCTCTTGGTGAGTACTTCAGGATCCATCTTTTTGGCGTTGCTCAAGGTGGCGGCCGCCCAATCGTAGCTATCTTGCGGCTGGACCTTTTTGAAAAGGCGGGGCACGGTTTCCACATTGTGGTTGAGAATCTCGGGGCGGGCCTCCATGACGATCCTGAGCGCTTCGACGCTGCCCTTGAAATCGGGGATGAGCACTTCGATGGAGCAGCCGGGGTGGATCTGGCGGATGCGTTTGATGACCATGGCGAAGACCGGCGCGCCGCCGTCGGCTCGGTCGTCACGGTTGACGCTGGTGATGACGGCGTGCTGCAGGTTCATATCCTTGACCGCCTGGGCGACACGCAGCGGTTCGGCCCAGTCCATGGCGTTGGGTGTGCCGCGTTTGATGTCGCAGAAGCCGCAGCTGCGAGTGCACACGTCGCCCATCATGAGGAAGGTGGCGGTGCCGTCGCCCCAGCATTCGCCGATGTTCGGACACATGGCTTCTTCGCAAACGGTGTGCAGGGACTTGCTGCGCATTAGGCGCTTGATGTTCTCGTAGCTCTCGCCCATGGGGGCGCGCACGCGGATCCAATCCGGGCGGCGCACGGGGGCCGGCGCCAGCTGGATATCTTCGAGCTGGATACGGTCGCGGGTGGGGATGTGCTGGGTCATTGCGGTTATTCTACCCTTGGACGTCATGAGGTCTGGAAGTGCTGATGTCGGGAGGTCAGCGAAGAAGATATTATTCCGCGGAAGCCCCACCCCCCGAGCAGGCGCTGAAAGCGAATGTTTTCGGGACAGTGCCACCACCTGGCCCTGTAAAGTTTTAATACTACTTTTTGCCGGGGCAGGGTATCTCTGCGTAACAGTTAAAACTTCTCTCGCCAGGCTGCACGGGCAGACGCGGAGTGAAATGGATATGCTGCCGAGGCGGGGAATCATGATAGACAACCCGGATTATTAATC
>JBOGUK010000182.1:0-20801 GCA_050695915.1 Anaerolineales bacterium | reverse complement strand
ATGTACATGTGCATCGGTTTGGCCTATTTACCTAGCGGGATCGAGCGGGTCTTTCAAAAAACAAAAGGCCAAGTAGAAGCAATGTCAACACGGGGTTCCTTTCTTATGCCAGGTATATTCGCTTTGTTATTTTTGGCCGGCGCCTCCGTAACGGTTGCTGAGCGGCAAATTCCGGATCGGGACTTTGTGTCCTTTACAGTTGAAGCTGAGGCTCTTTTCATTCAGCAAGGGATCCTGACAAGCGCTGAACTAGAGACTTTTCTCCAACAGGAGGATGCTGTATTCATTTCCGGGATTGCCCTATACCCGCGCTACTTCCAACCAAACACGAGATTTTCACCGGTAGATATGCCAGAGGACCTCAGGTATCTCCATTTTTTGCTCATTGGTGATACCGGTGGGCAGGTCGTCTTGCCGCTTCGAAATGTTCCAAGCGGGATACCTCACACGGAGGAAGTAACGGTTCTGGGATGTGAAACTCCAGGTTACATATCCACATGGGCGATCATCACCCATTCGACTTCGAATCAAATTTTGACGCGCGATCCGCTTGCCCCACTATCCTGCCCATTGGATGAACCAGATTAATCCACCGCAAAGTCAATATCCTCCATACTAAAGTCTTCACACCAGCGGCCAAGGTGTGACGCGCTCATTGACCGGAATTTTTGGAAACCGAGGCTCCGTCAACACCGCTTTCAGGCGTTCCTCTAAAGCCAGCAGTTCCTCGTCACTGAGGTACAGACCCAACTCACTACCCAACTTTGTTTCCACCCTCAATTGATTTTTCAGCGAAGAGACGGATGCTAAAAGCTCGGCCGGAATTGACTCGCCAACAAAATCCCAAACCACGGTACGCAGTTTCGGTTCAGTGTGAAAGCATATGCCATGGTCAATGAGCCAAATCTTTGCCTCCCTATCCAAAAGAATATGCCCGCCTTTCCTATCTGCGTTATTGACGATCAAATCGAAAAGAGCGACGGGTCGAAGTTGTTGCCGAGTAGGCTGATCAAATATGAAGTAATGCAGACCTGGGTCATGATCCACCCGCAACTGCAATGATCCTGGCCCATAAGGGCCATCTTGCCGATAGACCGTTGGCGGAACCATTTCCCATCCAAGCGCTTCACTCACGAGGTATGCCGCCACTTCACGCCCAGCAAGCGTTTCATCGGGGAAATCCCAGAGCGGTCGCTCTCCACGCTGCGGTTTGTAAATCGCCTCCACGTCGCCGCTTCTATGTTGGACCTTGGCCAAAAGGGTGTGATTTGAACCCCAGATAAATTGCCCTACCAACTCAATTTTCCCAAGCCTTAATATCTCGAGAAGTCCTTTTTCCGTCTGGTTTTCCTTCTGCTTTTTCCCTTCTCCTTTCTCCTTAGTGTTTGTGCCCATTTTTTCTTGCACAAAAATGCCCCTGCGGGTCCATTGGCTGCCCGCACTGTGGGCAGAGCGGGCGGCCGCGTGAGGCGACTTCAAGCCCCCAGTTCGCCAATGCGCGAATCTGTGAGCGGGTACACCACAGCCGCACGATGCCAACATCTCGTTCTTGTGGTTTTTCTTCAACGGGGGCTTCGCGTAACTCGAGCGCCACAAGATCAGCCTCGGGATCGTAACCAAGTCCTAATTGGCTCACTCGGAAAAGGGGGTCCACTGGCGGATGCACATGCATTTGATCTTCGTCATATTCAGCCGAGGCATCCGGTAGATCGACATATTTCGTATTTACATCGGCCAAGAATTGCTCCACTCCCACAGCCAAACTTTGAATTTGAACCTTTTCACATAACAGACTGACCGTGCGATCATCTTTCCAGGCTTGAATATAGAAAACCCGTTTGCCCGCTGGACCTATTGCATCTGTTGTGACGTGGTCCACGGGTTTCAGTTCAATCAGTTTGGATTTGGCCATTCGATGGAAGAATTCAGTATATCAAAGACCCTTCTCTTTCAAATTATTCGTTGTCCAATTAAGTCGCAGTAGTTTTGCGCGCTTACCGAGGGCCAGCATGCTGACAGAGGCAGTATTCAGCGTCAGACGTTGAAAGTAATCCAGCGGTAAGCCGATGTAATAGGCAATGAGCGATTTGAAGGGGTCTGCATGCCCAATGCACGCGAAATAATCTTGCTCCTTGTGTTGCGCACAAAGTGTCTCCAACTCTGCAACTTGGCGCATCTGTTGCTCTGCAATCGATTCACCATCAGGAAATCGAAACCGCGACGGCATCGTTTGCAAAACTCGCCACTCCTTGCTCCTTATTAGTTGCCTGATACTTTTCCCTTGCCACCCGGGTTGATCAGTTTCAATCAACCCAGGACGCCTTACCACCTTTAGATTGTGCGCTTCCGCAATCGGCAGTGCCGTTTCCATCGCTCTTTCCAGTGGGCTGCTGTAGACCGCCTTCAGCGGAAGGTCCTTTAGCGCCAATGCCAAGTCTTTTGCCTGCTGTTCCCCCTTCTTATTGAGATGGATACCCGGTAAGCGTCCCGCCAGTTTTTGCTTTTGGCTGTAGTCGTTTTCCCCATGACGAATGAGTAAGACGGTCGGCATTGGTTTTCGACGTTGCTAAAGCTAGCGAGTGCCGCCTGCTTTGTGCCTGCTTTTCAATTGATCAACAGTATCAACATCCAAGGTAGGCACTTCCTGCGTGCGCTTGATGCCCAACGCCTTGCGCTGTGCCTCTCGCCACCGCTCCAGGCGCTTTTTAATCTCGGCTTCGTAACCCTGCTCTGAAGGTGTGTAAAAATACGTACCGAGTACATCTTTTGGCAAGTATTGTTGAGGGGAAAAATGCTCCGGTTCATCATGAGGATAAACGTAATTTTGCCCGTGCCCCAAAGCGTTGGCATCCCGGTTGGCGTCTTTGAGTGGATCAGGCACCTCAACCAGGCCGTCAGTTTCGATCTTCTTGAATGCAGAAAAATAGGAAAGTGAGGTGTTCGATTTCGGAGCCGTAGAGAGATAGATTGTGGCATGCACAATCGGGAAGATCCCTTCGGGCAAGCCCACATAATCGAAGGCCTGCGCCGCCGCCGAGGCGACCACCAGCCCCATCGGATCGGCCATGCCGATATCTTCCCCGGCCAGGATCAACAGGCGGCGCACAATGAAGCGCGGATCCTCACCTGCATATAGCATTTTCGCCAACCAATAAAGAGATGCGTCCGGGTCCGAGCCGCGCACGGACTTAATAAACGCCGAGATCGTGTCGTAATGAGCGTCGCCATCCTTGTCATATAGGACTGCGCGACGTTGGATGGACTCCTGCGCCACCTCCAGAGTAACATGAGTTGAATTGTTTTTATCGGGACGTGTGCTCTCCACAGCGAGTTCCAACGCATTCAGCGCGTTACGGGCATCCCCTCCCGCTACGTGGATGAGGTGTTGCACTGCTTCCTCCTCGATATCTACCACGCGAGTCCCGTAGCCGCGCTCCTTTTCCTCGAGCGCCTGTTCCAGGATGTGGCGCACGTCCGCATCGCTTAGCGGGCGTAACTGGAAAACTCGGGAGCGTGAGACTAGGGCTCCGATTACTTCGAAATATGGATTCTCAGTGGTAGCGCCGATGAAAGTGATGGTTCCGTTTTCAACGTGAGGCAGCAACGCATCTTGTTGCGCCTTGTTCCAACGGTGCACTTCATCCACGAACAAGATCGTGCGTTGGCTATGCAGCTTGCGGCGCTCACGTGCGGCATCGAGCACCAACCGGAGTTCAGCCTTGCCAGCCATCACTGCCGAGAGCGTCTCAAAATGAGATTGCGTGTGGTTGGCGATCACCATCGCCAAGGTGGTTTTCCCGGAACCCGGCGGCCCCCACAAAATAATGGATGAGAACAATCTGTCTGCCACGATGGCGCGCCGCAGCAGCCTGCCTTCGCCCACAATTTCATCCTGACCCACATATTCTTCAAGATTGCGCGGCCGCATTCTCGCTGCCAGCGGCGCCTCGGTCGCCAGGCGTTGCTTTAGCGCGTGCTCGAACAAATCAGTCATTCAGAACAATTGTACAATACGGATAATTGGAGAGGCGATGCTGAATTTCAATTCCAAATTGGGCAAAAAGGTCAAACGGATGCTGGACAGCGAATACATCGTCTGGCTAACTACAGTCTCCAGCGATCTCACTCCCCAACCCCGGCCAGTCTGGTTTACTCCAGAGGACGACGGCGTTCTGATCTACAGTCAAGCTCACGCTCACAAGATAGTTCATATTCGCACCCACCCACGAGTCTCGCTGCACTTCAACACAGATCGTGAGGCAGGCGACACAGTCATCGTGTTAACGGGAACCGCCGCCGTTGCCGCGGACGCTCCTACTGCTAACGAGAATCCCGCTTATTTACAGAAATATAAGAAGGGAATTGCCGAACTCGACATGAAATTAGAGGACTTCGGCAGGGATTATTCAGTTCCGATTCGTATCAAGCTAACCGGCTTGCGCGGCTGGTAGTTGAACCATACGGTCACCCAATTGGTAGAATTCTTCGGCTGATTCAGGATCAGGAGGTTTCTTGTTTGCTCACGCCACACGCACGAAGTGGCTTTTTTTTGCCGTTCTCCTGCTAACATCGTTGGTTCTTACGGCCTGCTCGGAATTCTCCGAATACTTATGGCTTGAAGCACCGGGCTGGAGTCGCGCAAAAATGGTCGGGCTGACAACGATACGCCGTCCCGTTCCGCCAGCCCTGAATCCCGATGGCACCACTTACTTCCTGATGGTTGCGAGCGTGGACGGAGGCAACTCGCCACAACTGCAGGCACTTGACCATCGAACCGAACAGCTTTGGCAAGTCACCTTGCCTTTCTTTAGCGAGGATCGTATCGAGGATCCACGAGTCGTTTTCGTTCAAAATCATTTGCTTGCGTTTTGGATCGAGAACGACATTCTGTATGGCATGTCAGTGGACCTTGATGGGCAACCGCTGGACGAAGTGCAGCTCTATTCTGGAAGCCGCCAGGTCGATAGTTACGATATCGCTCTGAGCCCGAAAGGTCAGTTGAAGCTTTGGTTCAGCGGACCGCGGTCACAACCTGGCCTTTATTTGTTCGACGAGAGCAGCGGTATCATCCGCGTGGACGGTGAGGGTTTCAACCCGCAGATAGAGATTGATGATGAAGGCCGACTACATGCCATTTGGCTGCGCAATACCCTGGGAGAGTCAGAGCATCAAATCTTCTACGCTTTTTACCCTGATGGCCAATTCTCTGCATCCAGGGAAAACCATATTCATTCAATAAATGTATCCACCAGTAGCGGGCTCAACGGTCCTATCCTCGGACTGGATCAAAGTACAGTTTACTTGTTCTGGTCCATCGTCACGCGGACTGGTCCCTCCGCTGGCGCAGTTCAGGGTTCTTACACTTCGTTGCCCTACGGAGGAGATGCAGCATCAATCGCTCCAGATCAACGCTTCCGCTTCCCAAATGGCTATGACTTGAATTACCGCGCTGTTTCCTCCGGCATTAATGCGGGTGACCGCGCCAGTATCGTTGATCAAATTTATCCGCCTGTCAGCCGCTTGGCCGATTTCAGCGCAAGCGCTGGCAGCGCAGACGAAATGGTTGTTGCCTTTCGAGTGCGCCTGCCGTACCTGCGCAATAAAGAGGCAACCCAAACGGGATTGGCTTTCCTTGAGCAAGGAGAATTGAAAAGTGTCCAGTTGTTGAGTTTCACGGCCAGCGAAAGCACTTTGCCTTCAGTGCAAACCGATCAAGACGGTTACGCGTATGTAACATGGCTGGAAGGTGCGCAGCCGGGCCCCTTCCGTGTGTACCTTGCCAGCACGGCTCCGTCACTGGTTTCTGAACTCAATAGATTGTCCCTTGAGGATTATTTACAACTTGCTGCCGAAATCAGTTTCGGGCTGCTTAGCGGGTTGGTGCTGATTCCCTTCCCGTTGGCCTGGGGATTGATTCCCGCACTCTTCATTCTGTTCACTGGCGGATTCCGCAAGGAAGCCGAACCCATTACGGCCCGCGGGACATTAATCACTCTTAGCCTTGCTTTCATCCTGTATTGGATAAGCAAGGTGACTACATTATCGGGAATTACAACATACGTACCCTTTAGCGCCTGGCTGCCCTCCCTTCCGGAACCGTGGGAACTCCCATTGCGAATTGGTGTCCCCCTGGTTACCACGCTGCTTGCCCTTTATGTGGCCTGGCGCACCACGTATCGCCGGGAAAGAAACGTTCCGTTATTCTTCATCTTGATGTTCATTGTGGTCGATGGATTGATCAGCATCTCGATTTACGGAGTGATTTTTTACAACGCAGTCTAACGAAATTGAACCTCGGTTCCTGAAGATATAATCCAGAAATCTTCGGACAGCGGAGCGAATGTGGTTACCCAAATAAAGAAGACCTCTCTCATTTTATTGACCTTTGCTATTTTTACTGCCTCCTGCGGCGGCGCTGCAGAGCCAACCCAACCACTTCAACAAACATCGCCGACGGACTCGCAATCTGAACACAATGCCACCGACACCCCGCCGCAAACCGGCCCTCTGGCTACCGCGGCAGCGCTCTTCGGACAAATAACCTTGAACCCGCCCACTCCTCCAGGAGGGGTCGAGGTTAGCGGCCCTGACGATTACGTAGGACTTTTCCAACAAGGATGGAATATCGTCAACGATAACTATGTGCGCGATAACTTTAACGGCGTCGATTGGAATGCCGTTTACGACACGTATCTCCCTCGATTTGAAGCCGTATCCAACCAGCAAGCCCATTGGGATTTGATGAGCAATCTGATCGGCGAATTGCGAGACCAACACAGCCGGTTCGTTGCACCCAACGAACTGCAAAACGAATTCAGTCTCGGAAACTCTCTTCCGCTCGTCCAGTCAAACGCGGCGACCGGTATCGAGATTTGGCCGGGCCCCGGCCGGGAAGATGAAGTTCTTGCCATTTGGAATGTTTGCTCGGATAGCCCCGCTGCCGATGCGGGCCTTGAGCGCGGCGACGTAATCTTGGCGATCAACAATGCGACGGTGGTCTCTCCGCAATCTACGTTCTACGTTCCGGCTTCCTACGGCCCTGCGGGAGGCAGCGTTACATTACGAATCCAAGGCGGGGAAACGGAACAAGCCAGGAATGTCGAACTGTATTACACCCAGGTTTCCGGCTGTTACGATTGGCGCCACGCGCTCATTAGCGAAAACCCGCGTATCGGATACATCGTCGCTCCCGATTTTGATGGTGATGCCGCTCATGAAATCTTCTCGCGAATCCAGGAGATGGAAAAGGGCGGGGCTTTGGACGGGCTGATCGTCGACGTGCGCCATAATCCCGGCGGTAATTCGGACGAATCCAGCGGCGTTTTCGCTGAGGGCATCGTGGGCACCGAAGGGCCATTGCGAGAAGGCAAGCAGCGCACCATCTACCGAATTCGCGGCCCCGTAGAGTGGAACACAACTACATCGCTGGTAATCCTCACGGATGGCAGCAGCCATAGCGCATCTGAGTACTTTGCGGCCTCTCTCATTGAACTGGATCGGGCCATCACCATTGGCACAAACACCGCAGGGAACACCGAAGGCATCGTTGGGTTCATCCTCTCGGACGGCTCCTTGGTCCGCCTTGCAATCACTACTCTTCTCCTTAATGACGGAACCGGCCTCGAAGGTATCGGAGTGACGCCTGACATCGAGATTCTCCTTGGGGAGTGGGGCCTGGCGCAAAAGCCCTACGATGCTCAATTGCAAGCTGCGATAGCTTATTTGTCCCAATAAACATTTACCCCGGTTCAGTAAGAGGCGGCGAGTTTCGCCGCCTCTTTTAGTTAACTAATCACAATCCCCCTTACGCCTAGCTGCCGTCATCCTCCATCGTCACCATATATTCTTTGATGCTGGGCAGCGCCGTCATACGCTCATAGAAGAAGTTATTCACCAGGTTGATCACTTCGTTGCGGGCCGCCTCCGCTTTCGGCGTCATTTCATGATGCGCCTCTTCTCGGGAAAGTACGTCTCGCAATTGCAAAAGCTCGCGGACGATTTCTTCTTCTTCCACTCCCTCAAGCGCCTTGATCACGTGGATGATCAAATCGTTGGTCTGCGCAATCAACGTCTCCAACTCAATGGATGAATCCGGCCTGAAACATTCATCGATGGTTCGAATGAGAGACCACACCTGGTAAAGCACTGTAGCCGGCTCATCGAATAGCTCGCGCAGATAGGCCGCTTCTTCATAACGCCCCACCAAACGGAAAATGTTGTACATGCGCTTGGCAGCTTTGCCGAAGTTGATTTCCTTCGTCAGGTACTTATGCACCTCGCGTTCAAGTTGGGCGACGTAATCATCCAACGCGTTCGCGTCCACCTGCTTCGCCAGTTTAGTGAACAGAGGGATCGATTCGGCTTGCAAATACACTTCCTGGAAATAAGGGTCGAGATAACCATCCAGGGGCGTAATCGTTCCGTCCGGCGCTTCCCAGGTGGCGTCCAGCATGTTGCTGGCATTCACCAGTTGCTTACGGACCGGGTCGAATACCACCCAGTCCAGCTTGCACCAACCGGGATCCTGGGCAGCATCTTCCCACTTAATGATCAGAGGATGGCCGGTGGAATCCTGGATCTCCAGGACGCCAAGCCTTACGTCATCAGCGGACCAGGAGATGGGCGATCCGTGGTCCAGCGACTTTCCATCGCGCAGGGCGTCCACCGGATAGCTGCCCATCTTCACTTCCATCAATTGATAACCCGAGCCCTTGAACATGCTGAGCGCCTTTTCCCGGATGAGCTCGCCTAGGATGCGGCAAGCCTCTTCCCGCGTGGGGGCGATGATGTTCACGCGCTCAAAGAAATCGGCATCGCCCGGATAAGTCTGGATCTTGGATTGCGCGGCCGACCCCGAGAGCGCCAGCGCGGTTTCCACCTTCCCAGGAACATCGCGGAACTCCACCATTTCGCCGATCTTGCGGAAGTGTGCCAGGTCTTCCGGGCTGAAATCCAGCATGGTGAGCCGGTGCCCGAACACACCGGACTTCACGTCCATCACGATGTCGTCACTGCCCTGGCTGGCAGCGGCTGCGTTTAGCCACTGCAGGGCAGCGGCTTCGTCCAGCTGGACACCTAGCCGCTTGGCCGATTCGATGATCCGAGTAAGAGCCTCATTTGGGCTAGCGTTCATATTCCAATTCCTTTAGCTCCGCCAGCATGGCGGCGAACAATTCGGCTCCCTGGACGGCATCTTTCAGTGCGTGGTGAGATAGGGCCTCGGGAAGGCCGAAGGCGGCACTCGCCTTCTTGTAGGTGGTTTCTCCCCAGTCAACACGGCGCAGCCCCATGAAAAGGGCCTTCATATCGAGAGCCCGGTGTCCAAATGGGTTGCGCCCCAGATAACGGTGAAAATAATCAGCCACGAACATCCAATCGAACGGAGCATTGAAGGCAACGAAGACGGCTTCCTTGTCCCCGCAAACCTCCTGCACCCATTCCGCAAACTGTTTCATGGCCTCCGGCGGTTCTACCCCTTCTTTGGCGAGCTGCTCCAGGGAAAATCGATGGATCAAATCCGCATCCAGCGTGTGTTCGCTGTTCACGGGTTGCAATTCGATGTAAAACGTGCGCTGCGGTTCCTCGACCGTTGCGGCGCCGATGGAGAGCATCGAATAGCCTGCGGGGTTGGGACCTGCAGTCTCCACGTCGACGCAGAAATACAGTTTCGAACTGTTTTGCATAAGGCAAGGGGATTGTAGCACTTTCGGGCATGCCTAAATTGGCGAGATCCTGCGCCGCGCTTGACATCGGTCGGCGAAACCTGCATAATCGACCCAATCTCAAATCCAATAACCGCGAAACGGACGAGTAAGCGCCGAAACGAAGGCACAGAGAGCTGGAGCGTTGAGAACCAGCCCCCACGCCGGCGACGAATGGCCCGCATAGTTGCAGAGCGAAAGCGTGAGCGAGTAGTAGCTGCCGGAACCCCACCGTTACAAGGTGTGAGATATAAGCGCAAGCCGTATCTCAAATGAGCGGGCTCGCAGAGCGAGCCAATCGAGGTGGCACCACGGACAACGTTCGTCCTCGAATGCAAGTGAAGATTTGCATCCGAGAACGAACGTTTTTTGTTTAAGCGCAAAAGAGGCGCTTAAACCGGAGTGTGCCACTCGGCTCCACCGAGTAGCGCAACTCCAGCGAGAATTAAAGGAGTTTGAATGGCAATACGGAAAAAAGGTCGCATCCTCACCGGGCACCGCCCCACCGGGCCGCGCCACATCGGCCACCTGGTCGGCACGCTCGAGCAGTGGGCCAAGATGCAGGACGACTATGAGTGTTTCTTCCTCATCGCCGACCTGCACGTGCTGACCACGGATTACGAGCATCCCCATCGCATCCAGCAGAACATTGCGGACGTGGTGATCGATTGGCTGGCTTCGGGCATTGATCCCAAGAAGGCGACGCTGGTGCGCCAGTCCGCATTGATGGAGCACGCGCAGCTGGCGCTGCTCTTCGGCATGCTCACCACCGTGGCGCGGCTGGAGCGCGTGCCAACCTACAAAGACCAGATCCAAAACCTCGGCTTGAATCCTTCTGCCGGGTTGCTCAACTATCCTGTGCTGCAAAGCGCAGACATCCTGATCTACAAAGCCAATCTGGTTCCCGTGGGCGAAGACCAGCTGCCGCACATCGAGCTCACCCGAGAGATCGCGCGCAAGTTCAACACGCTGTACGGGGAAACGTTCCCGGAACCCGAAGGGTTGCTCACGAAAACGGCGCGCCTGCCCGGCACCGACAACCGCACGATGCACAGTTCGTGGGACAACGCCATTCGCCTGTACGAAAGCGAAGACGAAACCACGAAGAAAGTGATTAGCATGTATACGGATCCGAAGCGCCTGCGCGCAACAGATCCCGGCACTGTGGAAGGCAATCCTGTTTTCGAGTATCACGACGTTTTCAATCCCAATAAGGACGAGGTTGAGGATTTCAAGGCGCGGTATCGCGAGGGGAAGGTGGGCGATGTGGAGGTGAAGAAGCGCCTCGCAGAAGCGCTCAACGCGTACCTCGCGCCCATCCGCAAACGCCGCGCCGAGTTGAGCAAGAATCCCAAGGATGCCATCCGCATCCTTGACGAAGGCACTGAGTCTGCTCGCTCAATGGTTGAAGCGACGATGGCTGAAGTGCAGCAGAAAACGGGTTTGAAATGAACCAATTCTTTGTCATCCCCCCTAAGCAAGATCGCCCTCCTTGAAGGGCTGGCTTCGTGCTCCACAGTCGAAGCCGCATGCAAAGTTAGCCTTCGCGTTCACGGCTTTGACTCCCTCACTCAATTGTTGTGGTGGGTCTGAGACCACCCGTTCAAGAAAAAGGAGTTTTTAGCCATGAGCGATCAAATTCGTTTCACCCTTTCACCATCTGATATCCCCAAGCGTTGGTACAACATCAACGCGCACATGCCAGTGCCGCCGAACCCGGTGCTGCATCCCGGCACCATGGAACCGGTGACGCCGGATTTCCTTTCGGTGCTGTTCCCGATGGAGCTGATCCTGCAGGAGGTCAGCACCGAGCCGTTCATCGACATCCCGGCCGAAGTGCGCGAGGTCTACAGCCTGTACCGTCCCACGCCGCTACTGCGCGCCGTGCGCCTGGAAAAGGAACTAGGCACTCCCGCGCACATTTACTACAAGTACGAGGGCGTTTCGCCCGCAGGCTCGCATAAACCGAACACAGCCCTTGCGCAGGCCTTCTACAACAAAGCCGCTGGCACCAAGACGCTCACCACCGAAACGGGCGCCGGGCAATGGGGGTCGGCGCTGGCTTTCGCCGGGTCCGTCTTCGACATCGCGGTGGAGGTCTACATGGTCAAAGTGTCTTATGACCAGAAACCGTACCGCCGCGTACTGATGGAAACTTACGGCGCGCAGGTATTCACCAGCCCCACCGAGCGCACGCAGTACGGCAAATCCGTGCTGGCGGCGGACAAAGACAATCCCGGTTCGCTCGGCATCGCCATTTCCGAAGCCGTGGAAGCCGCGGCCACCTCGAACGGGGCGAAGAAATACAGCCTCGGCTCTGTGCTTGGCCACGTATTGATGCACCAGACGGTGATCGGCGAGGAAGCGCTGATGCAGATGGACCTGGCTGGTGAATACCCAGACGTGGTCATCAGCTGCATCGGCGGCGGCTCCAACTTCAGCGGCATCGCCTATCCGTTCCTGCGCCACAATCTGAAGGACGGCAAAAAGACGCGCTTGCTGGCCGTGGAACCGGAGGCTGCGCCCAGCCTCACCAAAGGCGTGTTCGCGTTCGACTATGGGGACACGGCCAAGATGGCGCCGATCGTGAAGATGCACACGCTTGGGCACAGCTTCGTGCCGGCGCCAATCCACGCCGGCGGGCTGCGCTACCACGGCATGGCCCCCAGTCTGTGCGCGCTGTACGACGCGGGTTACATCGACGCGGTGGCCGTGCCGCAGGTGACCACGTTCGAGGCCGCGGTGCAGTTCGCCCGCGCAGAGGGCATCGTGCCTGCGCCGGAATCGGCACACGCCATACGCGCCGCCATCGATGAGGCGCTCGACGCCAAAGAGAAGGGCGATAAGCGCGTGATCCTGTTCAATCTTTCCGGCCACGGCCACTTTGACCTGGCGGCGTATGAGCAGTTCCTGACGGGGAAGCTGCAGGATTTTGAGTATCCGGTTGATAAAGTGCAAGCGGCGTTGGCGGATCTGCCGAAGGTGCCAATGCCTGCTTAAATCGATTGCCACGACGGATATGCACCCGTCTTGCAATGGTTGCTACGCAACCTCTCTCCTTGATGAAGACGCCCTTTCTGTGAGAGGGCGTCTTCGCGTTTTTGGTAAACCATTATTCGATCCATTTTTCAGAGATGGGGCATTCGTAGGCAGCCGTAACTGCGGTCAGGTCGAGCTCAGAGCATCTGAGATCGAAAATATCCTACTCCTCCCTTTTGCGCATCAGTACCACTGCCGCGCCGACGGCCGAGATCGCTGAAGCGGTGAGGATGCCGATTTTCGCAGCGGCGACGGAAGCAGCATCGGTGAAGGCAAGGCTCGTTACAAACAGAGAGAGCGTGAACCCGATGCCGCCAAGCCAGGCCGCGCCGTAGATGTGCTGCCAGCTTAGGCCGCGCGGCTTGCTCACCAGCCCAAGGCGGTGAAATATCCACGTGAACGAAGTGATGCCGAGCTGCTTGCCGAGCACGAGCCCGAGAACTATACCCAGGCCTATGGGATTGCTGAATGCTCCCGAGATTGTTCCTGAAAAAGTGACGCCAGCGTTGGCAAGTGCAAAGATCGGCACGATGGCGTAAGCCACCCAGGGATGAAGTGTATGCTCCAGTCGCTTCAACGGCGAGCCCACCGATTCGGCGGCATCTTCCAGCGCTTGCAGCGCGTACTGCTGTTGTTCGTTAGTCAGGATCTCTTTTCCGGTTCCGCCCGATGATTCGAAGTCGTCCAGGTAAGCGCGGCTGCGGCGCACAAATTTCACCGCATCTATTCGCTGGCTGGTGGGGATGGTGGCGGCCAACAAGACCCCTGCCACCGTGGCATGCACGCCGGATTGCAGGAAGGCCAGCCAAAGAAGCAGCCCCAATGCGGAATACGGCACCAGATTGCGCACGGAAGCGCGGTTGAGTGCAAACAACGCAAGCAGGATCAATGCAGCCAAGGCCAGGCTAATCCAGAAAATGTCGTGGCTGTAGAAAATGGCGATCACCAGCACGGCGCCGATGTCGTCCACGATGGCTACGGCGGTGAGGAACACTTTGAGGCCGAGGGGGGCGCGGCGGCCGAGCAGGGACAGGACGCCGAGTGCAAAGGCGATGTCGGTGGCCATCGGGATGGCCCAGCCGCTGCTGCCCGGGCCGCGAAAGTTCAGGGTAAGGTAAAAAGCGGCCGGCAGGAACATGCCGCCCAGCGCGGCTACCGCCGGAAATAGAGCTTGGCGGGGTTTGGAGAGCTCGCCCACGAGGATCTCGCGCTTGATCTCCAGCCCGACGACGAAGAAGAACACGGCCATCAGCCCATCGTTGATCCACATGAGCAGCGGCTTGGTGAGCTGCCAATTGCCGATGCCGACGGCGATAGGGATGGACCATAATTCAAAGTAGCTTTCGGCCCAGGCTGAATTTGCCCAGGCCAGCGCGATGAGGGTGGTAGCCAGCAGTAGCACGCCGCCGGCGCCCTGCTCGCGGATGAATTCCTGGAAGCTGGAAAACGCCGGACCAATACGAATAAGTTTACGTAATTGAAAAAGCGGCCATACCTTAGCCATGGTCGTTCTCCTTCCAGTGTTTTGGCTGCTGCGAGCCAGCCTTTGCGATGTCCCGATGAGGGTGCAATTAAGCTGCTTCCCCGCCTATGCGAAAATTTTAATCTGATTTTGCGGTTTTGCGCGCAGCTCGCGGGGACAACAACTCAAAATACCATCACCCGCACATCTCTTCCGGCAAGGAGCAAGGTGAATCCAAAATCGTGAAGGTGATTTCTTCACCCTAGGCTTATTAGACTTAGCCCGGGCCAGTAATCACGGAGTGAGCATCTCCTTTCCAGGTTACCCGGAGGTGCACAGAATCAAATCACGAACAAAAAGGCCGCCCGTTCCGAGCGGCCTTTCAATCAGCAATCTTAGATTTCCTTTTCTCCTTCATCCCTCATCCCTCATCCTTGCTTTACGGCCTTGCTCCCAACACCACGGCAACCGTGATTTCCTCACCTCCGCGAATGATCTGTAGTTCCACCGTATCCCCCGGGCTGCGCTGCGTGAAGAGATACCCAATCAGATCGTCGAAACTGTTCAAGTCGCGGCCGTCGATAGCGGTGATGAAATCGCCCTGCTGCAGCCCGGCCTCGTCGCCGGGGCCGCCGGGCGCCACGCTGGTGATCAACGCGCCGTCGGTGCGGTTCAGGCCGAGTTCCTGCGCGTCGGTGAGGCTGAGATTATCGAAGCTGGAAATGCCGAGATACGGGTAATCGAAATGGCCTTCATTGATCAAGCTCGGCACCACGCGGCTCACAATAGTGGACGACACAGCGAAGCCGATGCCCGAATTCAGTGCGTCACCTTCCACATTCGAGCTGAACGAACGGATGGCGCGGTTCACGCCCACCACTTCGCCATGCAAGTTCAAGAGCGGCCCGCCGGAATTCCCGGGGTTGATCGCAGCGTCGGTCTGGATCAGGTCGCCCGCGGAGAAGAATACGTTGCTGTTCGGCGCCGGGTTCAACGATTCCAGCGAGCGCCCGAGGCTGGACACGATGCCCACGCTCATGCTGCCTTGCAAGCCAAAGGGATTGCCAATGGCCACCACGTACTGGCCAACCTGCAGCTGCTCGGAATCGCCCAACGTCAGCGGATGCAGGATCGCGCTGTCGATGTCCACCTGTACGACTGCAAGATCAGAATCCGGGTCGGTGCCGATCACTTCGCCAATAACCTTCTCGCCGCTGGTGAACGCCACCTCGATCGCCGTGGCCCCTTGCACCACGTGGAAATTCGTCACGATGTGCCCGTCGTTGTCATATACGAACCCGCTGCCCTGCCCGCCGCCCTGCTCAGTGGCAACCACGATCGAGACCACGCCCGCGCTCGCGTTTTCATACAACGAAACCAACGCCTCCTGCTGCGAAAGCAGGTCTTCAGAGATCTGCACCGGCGGTGGCCCGGGTTCGGTCAACTCTTGTGTACGATCCTGGAACGCGTCCAGGAAATTGCCGCTGAACTGGCATGCCGCCGCGGCCAGCGCCAGAATGCTGATCACGATGATGGGGCGAATGGTTTTGCGATTCATGATGATTCCTCTCGATGGATTCTACTTTTTCCGCGGGCGAGCTGCTCGAACAATTTGCGCTGCTCGTCCGTCAAGTCTTTCGGCAATTTCACCATCAACTTCGCATAAAGGTCGCCGCGCTCTTTGCTTTTGAGCGCCGGCATTCCTTTCCCTCGAATGCGGAACAACTGGCCGGGTTGGCTGCCCGCCGGGATTTTCAAAACCACGTTTCCTTCCATGGTGGGCACGGTCGCCTCGCCGCCGAGTACCGCGGTGTAGAGATCGGTCTCCACTTCGGTTTTCAAATCGTCGCCGTCGCGCGTAAAGCGCGGTTCAGCGGCCACGTCGACAACGAGATAAATGTCAGCCGCCTGGCCGGTACCCCTGGCGGGCATGCGGATCTTGGTGCCGCTGCGCGCACCCTGCGGGATCTTCACTTCGAGCCGCTTGCCATCCAGCTGCATCAGCCGCGTCGTCCCGCGGAACGCTTCCTCAAGGCTCACGGTCACAGGCTGCTCGTACGCCGGCTGCCGCACGGCGCGCCGCCCTTGCGCCTGCCCGCCGAAGCCGCCCCTGCCGCCGAAGATCTGCTGGAAGAAATCGGAGAACCCGCCCAACCCTTCGAACATTTCACCCAGATCGCCGCTGTATTCCACGTGCACGCCGCCGGGGCCGCTTGTGGTCCACTGCGCCCAGTCGAATCCGCCGGGCGCGCCGCGGCGCTGCCACTGCGTGTAGGCGGAGCCAAGCTGGTCGTAGTGGGCGCGTTTCTGCGCATCGCTGAGCACCTGATAAGCCTCGTTCACTTCCTTGAACTTATCTTCAGCGGCCTGGTTGTTCGGGTTTCTGTCGGGGTGATATTGCAGCGCCAGTTTGCGATAAGCCTTTTTGATCTCCTCCTTGCTGGCCTTGCGCGGCACCCCCAGAGTCTCGTAATAATCTTTATATTCCATCTCAACCTGGATGTGATGATTCTAAATCCGTCGACACCTCCGTCAAGCAGGGGTGTCTTCAATTAATACAACTCTAACAGCAACACTCGTGCTATGATTTCGAAACTGTGCCCAAGAAAATGCTTCTGGCCCTGGCGGATTCAGAACTGAGTCGCCAGCTGGGCAGGAAAGTGTTTGAACCCGCAGGCTACAAGGTGACCAGCGTGCTCAGCGGACAGGATTTGCAGAAATCCTTGCGTACGGCCCAGCCCGATCTGCTGGTAATGGGGGAAAAGCTACCCGACGGAGACTCGTTCGAACTCGCCTCGAACATCCGCAATTCCCATCCCAACCTGCCGATTGTCTTCCTCGGCAAAAAGCAAACGCCTCAGAGCCTCGAACGGGCGCTGAAAGCCGGCGGCACGGATTACGTGGCCCTGCCAACAGGTCCCAAGGCGATCATCGAGGCCACCCAGCGCGCCTTGGCCAGGAAGAAACACACCGATTCCTGGCTGCGCAAAGAAACCCGCCGCGTCACTGGCACGCTCCAGCGCCGCATCGACGAAATGGAAACCATCCTTGGCCAGGTTAGCGACGGCGTTCTCGTTTTGGATGAAGAAGACCGCATCATCATGGTCAACCCTGCCTTCCGCAGAGATTTTGGATTGGAGGACAAACCGATGGAAGGGTCTCCGGTGGAAAGCCTCTTCCAGGATCCGCAGGTTTTGCAAGCTATCAAGGAAAAAAGCCTGGGTGGCGAACGCCTCGAAGTGCAAAACACGCAGGGACGCTACTTCAACGTGCGCATTTCTCGCATCCAGGGAGTGGGCACTGTGGTGAACGTTTACGACATTACCTACTTAAAAGAACTGGACCGCCTGCGGCGAGACTTTGTGAACACGGTTTCGCACGACCTGCGCTCCCCGCTCACTGCAATCCTCGGCTACGTGGAACTCATCGAGCGCGCCGGGGAGCTGAACACGCAGCAAACCGAATTCATCAAGCGGGTGAAAACCAGCATGGCCACCACCACCAGCTTGGTGGATGACTTATTGAATCTCGGCCGCGTGGAAGTCGGCCTTGTTGGCGAAGTGATCCCCGTGGACCTGTACGTGATCGTTTCCACCGTGTTTGACACGTTGCAGCCGCGCGTCAAAGAGAAGAGCCAAACCATCGAGCTGAATAACCCGGACTCGCTTCCGCCTGTGCTCGGCAGCCGCAGGCAGCTGACGCAAGTGGTGGACAATTTGATCGGCAACGCCATCAAATACACGCCCCCGGGCGGCGCCATTCAGGTGAAGCTCAACGAGGAAGAAAACCAGGTGATCCTGAACGTGCAGGACAACGGACCCGGCATTCCACTCGAAGAGCAGGGCCGCATCTTCGAAAAGTTCTACCGCGCCAGCAATGTGGACGAAAGCATCCCGGGCACTGGCCTCGGCCTCGCCATCGTCAAAACCATCGTAGACAACCATCACGGCCGCATCTGGGTCGATTCAAAATCCGGCGAAGGTTCCGTCTTCACAGTCGTGCTACCGGTGGCCAAGGAGGCAAAGGATGAATAGGTTTTCATTATTGCAAGCATACTTTCTTGTGCTTTCCTGAGCGAAGGATCTTAATAACCGCTGCCCGTTGCTGTTTATGGAGGGAATGAATTTGTGTCGATGTTTCGCAGAATTGCGTAGGGGCGGGTCTCAGACCCGATCCTACAAAAAGGATCAGTTGATTATGGGGGAAATGAAACAAAAGAAAACATTACTTACCAACGCCTGCAAGAAACTCGCGCATCATTACGACAGCTTCATCCAAGCTCGCGTACTCGCGCACCTGGATCCTTGGCATCGTATTTCCAGTGATCATCTTCGACAACTTCGTCCCGCGTTTAAACAAACACAGCACCGGTTTCCTACGTTCCAGCGCGTAACTGATCTCGTAACCCACGCCGTGCGAGGGCGTGGTGACTTCGGCGACCATCGCTTGCGCTCCATCGATCCATTCCGTGTCGCGCGTGTAAACAATTCGTGGATCCGGCAGTTCTTCCATGCGTTGCCAATCGGGGCCTGCATTCATCGCCGTGGGCACTTCGTGGCCATCCTCAAGCAGCGCTTTCACAATTTCCTTGTATGCATTTTCGTCCTGGCGTCCCCCGGTAATGGAGCAAGCGAAATAAACCCTCATTCTTTTTTGGCGTATCCATTGGGATGGGCGCGATGCCAGTCCCAGGCGCTCGAAATGATCTCTTCCAACCCGGAATGTTTCGCTTCCCAGCCGAGTTCCTTCTTGATCTTCTCTGCAGATGCCACTAGCCGCGGGGCATCGCCGGGGCGGCGCGGCGTTTCCACCGATGGGATCGCGTGCCCCGTAACCCGCCTGGCCATTTCCACCACCTCGAGCACGGAGAACCCATGTCCGCTGCCCACGTTGTAGATCAACTTGTCATGGGATTCCAGCGCATTTACAGCGAGCAAGTGCGCGGAAACCAAATCGGCAATGTGGATGTAATCGCGGATGCAGGTGCCGTCGGGAGTGGGGTAATCGGAGCCAAAGATGGCCACGCTTTCCCGCTGGCCGAGGGCCACCTGAAGCGTGAGCGGGATCAGATGGCTCTCGGGCTGGTGCGCCTCGCCGCGCCCGATAAGGGCACCGGCGGCGTTGAAGTAGCGCAGGGCGGCATACCTCAGCCCGTGCACCGCTTGATACCAGTGTAAAACTTGCTCGATCATCAGCTTAGCCTGTCCGTAAGTGTTCTGCGGACTGAGGGGCGATTCTTCGGTCAATGGCACATCGCTGGTCATATAAACCGCAGCCGTCGACGAAAAGACGATGCGCTTGATTGAAGCCTGGTGAACAGCCTCAATCAAGCGCAGCGAACCCTCCAGATTGTTGCGGAAATACTTGCCGGGATCTGTCATGCTTTCGCCGGCTTCAATGAAGGCGGCGAAATGCAGAACCGCATCGAATAGCTCAGAAGAAAGCGCGTGTTTCAGAGCTTTCTCATCGAGCAGGTCTCCGCTAATAAAGCTGGCTTTTTCGGGCACAGCACCTCTATGCCCGGTAACCAGCGAGTCGTAAACCGTGACATCATGTCCCTGAGCCGAGAGTTCAGCTGTGACAGCCGAACCAATGTACCCGGCGCCGCCGGTGACGAAGAAGCGCATCGACTATTCTTCGGATTTTTCTACGGCTTCCAGGTTAGCGAAGGCTGCCATCACTTTTTTCAAGCCCACATCCTGGAAGAAAATATCCACCACTTCATCATCGTCCTGGATGCGGCTGTTGAGCACCATACCCTCGCCCCATATCGGGTGGCGCACGTTCATGCCTGGTGTGAAGCGCTGCTGTACAGGCACCGCCTGCCGCTCGGGAACTTGCCAGCGATCGGGTCGATAGGGATGCTCGAGCCGGACGCGGTTGCCACCCTCGATGAGCTCATCGGGCAAATCATCCAAGAAACGAGAAGGCTCAACTGCCTCGGCGTAGCCATAGCTATTGCGATAAAGGTTGTGGATCAGGATGAGCTCATCCTTGGAGCGCGTGATACCTACGTAAAACAAGCGCCGCTCCTCAGCCATCTCCTCTGGATCATCATGCGAACGCGAATGCGGCAGCATGCCCTCATCCAGGCCGGCGATGAAAACAATGGGGAACTCCAACCCTTTGGCCGCATGCAACGTGAGCAGCGTGGGCACTTCGATCAAATCATCCAAGGTGTCCTGGTCAGAGACCAAAGCGATGTTTTCCAGGAAATCAGAAATGCTGCGGTCCTTGTATTCCGCAGCAAGCCGGCGCAGTTCCTGAACGTTATCCCAACGGTCGATGCCCTCCTCTTCGGGCCCGTCCGCCATCAAGTAGTTTTGATATTCGATGTCAGTGAGGATGCGATCCATCAACTCCATCGGCTCGGCTTCGCGGGCCAACGCATGCCAGCGAACCAAGCGTTTCCCAAAGGCTTGCATGGCCTGCAGCGTAATCGAAGGAATTTCGGAGAAGATCGGGTTTTGCGGATCTTCCGCCATTTTCATCAGCAGCATGCCGGGCGTGCTTTTCTCGCGGAGCGCCGCGGCACGCAGCGCGGCTTGCGCCTTGATACCGATGCGGCGAGATGGCACGTTGATCACGCGCCCTAGAGC
>JBOGUK010000181.1:0-10047 GCA_050695915.1 Anaerolineales bacterium | reverse complement strand
GAGTTTCGAGCACGTAGCCGTCGGCTTCCTCTCGAGTGGCCTCGGCATCCAGCCTGGCTTGCGCCATGATCTCTTCGGAGCGGCTCTCGGCAGACGCCACAATGGAATCGCGCTCCACCATGCCGTCGCTCTTTTCGCGTGCGAGCTGGACGGTGCGCTTAGCTTCTTCCTGGGCTTGCGCCAGCGTGCGGTCGCGCTCGGCGATCAATTTTTGCGCTTTCTTGACCTCTTCGGGGATCGCCACGCGCATCTGATCGATGAGGTCCAGCATGCGATCCTCGTCCACGATCACGTTGTTTGTGAGCGGGATGGGGCGGCTGTCGTTAAAGAGTTCTTCTAACCGGTCAACTAACTGGAGGATGTCCATAAGTGAGGTTGAAGCACCTTAGAAGGTGCAAGTTAAGTACCAAAGACTACACGCAAAACGCCTCACAGTCAACTCAAGAGACGCTTCAAATTAATCTCTCAGGGGACTGGCCACGTAGTCCGTTTCGCCGTTGGTTTTCATCTCCGTGAAGCGTTCGGCAAGCTTTTTCTTAACGTGAGCGGGCACCATTTCGCCCACGTTGCCGCCCAGGGAAGCCACTTCGCGGACGGTCGTCGACGAGAGGAAGGTGTGTTCCTTGCTGGTGATGAACGACACGGTTTCGATGTCCGGCGCCAGCTGACGGTTCGAAAGTGCCATGCGGAATTCGTACTCAAAATCGGAGAGCACGCGCAATCCGCGCACGATCACTGTGGCGCCAACTTCGTGACAATAGTCCACAGTCAGGCCCCCATAGGTGGTGACGCGGATGTTTTTATTCTTTTTGAAAGTTTCTTCAACTAGTTTAAGTCGTGTTTCGGTGGGCAGGAGCAGCGATTTCTGCGGCATTTCGTAGACCGCGACGATCACTTCATCGAAAAGCTTGGCCGCCCGCTCGGCAATATCGATGTGGCCATTATGAATAGGATCAAAGGTTGCCGGGAATAGCGCGCGGATCATTAGCTGATATCTCCCTTGCCATCGCTGAAATATTGGCGCACGGCATCCGCCAGCGCCTTATGCTCTGATTGCGCAAGCTCGGGATCGTAAGCCAGCAGTTCTTCTGCATGGCGACGCGCCTTATCGATCAACCGGGAGTCGGCGAGCGAAGCCAGGCGGAAATCTGCGAAGCCCGCTTGCCGCGTGCCGAGAAACTGCCCCGGGCCGCGTTGTTTGAGGTCCATTTCCGCCAGTATAAAGCCATCGTTGGTTTCCGACATGGCTTTGAGGCGCTCGTTCTCGGCCGCATCGTTGGATTCCGGGACGAGGATGCACATGGATTTGGCGGCACCGCGCCCCACACGTCCGCGCAGCTGATGCAGTTGCGCCAAACCGAAACGATTAGCGCCCTCGATGAGCATCATAGTGGCATTCGGCACGTCTACACCAACCTCGATCACTGTGGTGGAAACGAGGATGTGCGCATCGCCATCGCGGAAACGCGCCATGCTCTCGTCCTTCGCTTCTACGCTCATGCGACCGTGGAGCAACGCAAGCTTGAGATCGGGGAACACGTCATTTTGCAATCGTTTGTGTTCGGCAACGGCTGCCTTAACCTCGTTCTCCTCGCTCTCTTCGATGAGCGGGTAAATGATAAATGCCTGATGGCCGGCGGAAACTTCTGTCCGCACCAACTCGTATGCACGTTGGCGTTCGTGCGGCAGAAGAATCTGCGTTTCCACCGGCTGGCGGCCGGGCGGCATTTCGTTGATGATGCTGAGGTCCAGGTCTCCGTAGACGGTCAGGGCGAGTGAGCGCGGGATCGGCGTGGCGGTCATCACGAGCAGATGCGGATTCGTGCCTTTAGAACGCAAGGCAGCCCGCTGACCCACGCCGAAGCGGTGTTGCTCGTCGATCACCACCATTTCCAATTCGGAAAAGGCCACCGGATCTTCGATCAGCGCGTGGGTTCCGATAACGATCTTGATCTCACCGCTTTTGAGCCGATCGCGGATTTCGCGCTTTTCCACTTCCGGGGTGGCGCCAATCATCAGACGAAGCTCGCCGGATCCCAGCAGTTTGCCTTGCCCGACCAGCAAGTCTTGCAAATTGGCGTAATGCTGTTCCGCAAGGATGCTGGTTGGCGCCATGAGCGCCGCCTGCGCGCCCTGGTTGGCGATTATGGCCATACCTAAAGCGGCAACGACCGTCTTGCCGGAGCCAACATCTCCTTGCAAGAGCCGGTTCATGGGCCTCCCGCTGGCCAAATCTCTTGTCAGGTCGTTCAACGTATTCATTTGCGCATTTGTGAGGTCATAAGGCAGGGTGGAAATTTGGTGCTGTAACCACTCGGTGTGCGGAGCGAAGCGCCTGGCTTCGGTGCCTTGCCAGATACGTTTTTGCATCAGCACAGCAAGTTGCAGGATAAAGAGCTCGTTGAACGCCAGCCGAATTTGGGAGGCGCGCAACTGTTCCATCGAATCCGGGAAATGAACTTGATGAAAAGCTGCGTCGATTGAGATCAACCCCGCTGATTTCACCAAGGATTCGGGAAGTATCTCGGGAACCTGCGGCGCCCAGGCGACGACCAGGCGGCTCATCAGCTGGCGCAGCCAGCGCTGTCGCACCTTCCCGGTGAGCGGGTAAATGGGGATGATGCGGTTCGTGTGTAGCGCATCTCCCTCCAGTTTTTCCCACTCAGGATTGTTCAAAGTGAAACGCCCTTGGAACTGGTCCACCTTACCGGAAAGTGCGACCTCCTCCCCCTTCTCGAAATTCCTTGCAATCCACGGCTGGTTGAACCAAGTTGCACGCAGCGCCGATGTCCCATCGTCGACCAGCAGTTCGGTGAAGGCCGCCTTGCCTTTGCGTGCTGGGCGCACATTGACGCTTTTGATCGTCCCGGTAACCGTCACCTCTTCGCCATAGCGCAGTTGGCGAATGGGAGTCAGTCTGCTGTAATCTTCGTAGCGTCTGGGGAAATGATAGAGCATGTCATTCAAGGTATGAATGCCGAGAGCTTCCAGAAGTGCGGCATTCTTTTGGCCAACGCTGGATAGCACAGTCACGGGTGAGCCAAGTCCAACTGGGGAAGCCGAGTTTCTTGGGCGACGGTGCTTGGGTGTGGGAGAGGGTTCAAGGTTCCTTGTTGGCTTCGATTTAGTGAGTTTCTCTTGTGCTACATCCCCATTTAGGGTTACTCCGGTTTCTTTCTGGACTTTCCCCCACAATTCTTTGAGGGTTTCCGCGCGTTTTTCTCGTGTAAGGTCCGCATATTGGCGAAGTCCAGTGGCGATGCTCTTTACTAAAGAATCGTTCAAGCGATCGGCGCGAGCTTCGGCTTCCCAGGAGGTCAGCATGGTCTCCAGGCCGCCCAGGACGGCGCGATTGTCGTAGCCCCTTTGCGCTTCGAGTCGAAAAAACTTGCGTAATTTGCTGATCGACGACTGCATTTTTTTATTTTATCAGTGTGGCCTCCCAGAACCCTCTAGTATGTTGTCATCGCGGTTTTGATTCGCTAAAATCCTGCGAATACCCCAGGCCTGTGCAGATGAGATCACGCGTATTAATCCTCCCGGTTTTTGCCCTTGTCATCGGGTGTGTTTCTGCGTCTTCAACCAAGATCACCGTTACAAAACTGACCGCGCAAGCTAATCCGCTTAAATCGTGTATTGCGCAACCGCAGGAACCAGGTCTCCCGCGCTTTGCGCGCCTGATGCATGATTCGCAGTGGATGGAATGGCCTTCGCGCATGGCTTCTCCCGGTTGGCCAAACGGGTTCCATTTCGACTGGTATCCGGAAACTGTGCCGCTGTGGAGAAGCCCGCGGGGTGGAGACGGACGCTTTGCCTATGACGCCAATTGGCTGCAATTTCTGCGCGAACTGCAGGCAAATGAGGATGCTGCCGTATGGATTGCGCGTGTTGCCGCGGGGTTGTTCAACAAAGGCAACGAGTTCATCCCCATCCTGAATCTGGACCAACTGGCTGCAGGCCCCGTAGCCGAGAGCATTTCATCCGGCGGAAATGTAGTGAAAATTCTCGAGATACGGAATGGATCCGGCAGGCTGGAAATGCTCCATTTTGAGGAAGGGCCGCCCAATGTGGATGAGATCAACTACTTGAAAACTCCATGGCTGGTGACAAAATTCACCTCGGTATCAATCGACGGCGAACTTGGCAATGCCGGCGGCATCGATGTCTATTTCCCCAATGTTGCGAAGAACAGCGGTGGCTACTGGGTGGAGCTGGAGCGCGTGGAATGGTTTCCGCTATTGCCGATCTGCGTCACTGCGCGAGAAGCGGTTCAAGTCCGGGCGCAACCTTCAATGGATGCTGCAGTCAAGGCAAGCCTGACAATCGGGGATCAGATTCTTATCCTCGAGTACTTGCCGCAAGGCAGTGAGGTCTGGGGACGAACAGGTCGAGGCTGGATCCCGCTTGAATATCAAAGGGATGGGCAGCCGGATTATCTCACTACGTGGGAAATGGAGACCAGGCCGCCGATCGTATTTGATTGAAGGCCGTCAACCTTCGAGCTTCGACGGATCGAAACAGGGATTGTAGTCTTCCCCAAGGATGAGTCTGTATTCGGCTGAAGCGCCTGGCTGAGGCGCGTGTTCGAAGCGAGTTGCCGAAAGACCGAGGCTCGCCATTAAAGTATCAATCTCCGCCTGGTCTGTTTTCTGAGATAACCCTATTACCTTCGTCTGGCTAACGGGTTGGCTCTCTGTATTAGAGATGAACACCTCGAAGCCCGCATAGTTCAAACGCGCCTCGGCTAGTTCTGGCCAATCCTCATTGTCTGTGCCTTTCCGGATTTCCACTAGTGGATTCGTGGTGACAATTTCCCGTGATGGTGCAAATACCTTGCTAAGAAATTCGGGGAGCTTGCTCTCGTCGGGCAGCAGTACTGCTGCCCCCTGTGGCGTGCGCCAGCTGATCAAAACATCCCTGTTGATGTAAAAGCTGCGCACCTGCGCACTCCTGATGCGGGTAGCAAAAGGCAGCATTTCCAGGATGAATGCCAGGTCGACGTCAGTGGTCAGACTATCGTGTAGCTCGCGGAAAATCTCAGGCGCGTTACGCAACGTATTCAGGCGCAGTGACTGCGAATAGAGGGCGCGCAGCACCTCCTGTTGTCGGCGCCCGCGGTCGAAATCGCTGGAGCGCTTTCGAGAACGTGCATACCAGAAGGCAAGGTCGCCATCCATGTGCACCACTCCTGGATCAAGCGTGAACAATCTCCAGTTGTCCTCATCTTCCGGATCCCTGCGCGGATTAATGATCTTCCAATCCGTATATTTGCAACTCACAGGCACATCCAAGCCCCCCAGAGAATCGATGATATTCACGAAACCATCGAAATCTACCAGCGCAACGCGGTCGACCTCGATGCCCAGGTTGTAGAGAATCGTGTCTTTCAACAAGCCGGGCCCGCCGCCCGGGTATGCGGTGGTTTGGCCGCGATAATAAGCGGCGTTGATCCGCTGCATCTGCCATCCCGGGATATACACGTACAAATCACGCGGGATAGAAAGCAGCGTGACCTGATCGTATTCGGGTTGAAAACTTACCAGGATCAAAGTATCCGTTCGGAATGACGGCGTTGCTCTATCCGATGCGGCCAGTAGAACGTTGATGCTGCCAGGCGGATTGATCGCGGTTGCTGGCGATGGCAGCGGCGTGACCTGCGTGGGCCCCGGGGTGCCAAAGATCGGCGGTGGCCAGTTGCGCGAGATGGACGTCGGGCCTGGAGTAAAGAGAATAGGCTGTGGTGACGAGTTAGAGCTGGAGTAGGGGGAAAACGCGGTAGGCGTGACTGTGAGAAAGCCTTGCGCTTGAGTCATGGTTGCCGGGAAATTGCAGTCCGTCACCAACAATCCGACCAGAACAAACACGAATAAATACTTTTTCCAGCCCATGAAAGGGCTAAATTCTATCTTTTATAAGTTGATGTCTTGGAGAGATTAATTCTCTAGCGCAAAGATCCCCAGGCTGTGCGGCCCGATCAGGCTCGCAAACGGCGCATTGATGATCTGTTCGCTGATCGGCGTCTTTCGATGATCTTCTGCAAGCCGTTCGCGCAGCGCACGGGTTTCGGCTTCGAAAGGCGGCGCGCCCTGAAGCAGGGCAATGTGTTGGAGATCGACGAATTCCGAAAGGAATTCATGCAGAATATCCACCAGTTGGCGCGGATTGCGCGCTTTTTGTGTCGGAACCAGTTTTCCATCATCGAGCGTGAAGACCTGGAGGATGTTCAGGTATTCGCCAACGGCGGCTTGCGAGGGGTTCACGTAACCTGCGCGCAGCAGGTAGCTCAAGCCTGGAACGCACAGCATCCCGTACACCTTTGGCAGCAGGCTGCGAGCGTAGAGATCGAGCTCCGCCAGCGGCATGCCATCCTCGGCAGCTTGGGCTGCCGCCTGGACGACGAGCCCAAGCCCCAGCGAAACGCTGTGACTATCGATCACTCGTACGGGAACAGTCCCATTTAGAGATTGCGCGGCATCTTGGGCATGCTTGCTGATGGAACTGAGTTCCGCCGTGTGGAGGAGCGCCAGCACGCCGTCGTAACGCGCGGCCAACGTTTGGAAGAGACTCTCGAATTCAACCGCGGATAGCGGAAGGAATTCAGGCGCCTCGGCTTCCCTCAGCGACTGGGGGAAATCAGATGCCTTCAGACGACCGGTTTCAGCGTTTGGCTTTTCCTTCCAACCTGTCGGGAGGATGGTTACTTGGCTACGTCCTGTGAAGACAGGATTGGGGAACAGCGCAGTGCTATCGGTGACGATACAAACGGGCATTCGGAACTATTCGACTGCGAAGATGAAATAGTAATGCGGCTGGCGCCCCTGATGTACTTCCACTTCCTGCTTGGGATAAGCTTTGCGTATCGCCTCAGTGATGGCGTTCGCTTTGTCGTCCGCGAGGTCTTGCCCCGTGTAAATAGTCAGGATCTCGAAATCATTGAATTTCATCATATCCAGGAGATTCAGGGTGGCCGTTTCCAAATCCTTATCCGCAACAACCAGTTTTCCGTTATGCAAGCCTATGACGTCGCCTTCCTTAACGTTGACGCCTTCGATTTCTACATTGCGGGTCGCCGTGGTTACCTCGCCTGCCTGCACATCGCCCATCGCTTTCTTCATTTCCTCGGCCACTGCATTCAATTCACCGGAGGGCGAAAGCTTCAACATGGCCGCGATTCCCTGGGGCACGTTCACGCTAGGGACCACGACAACCTTCTTCACACTGAGCTCGATGGCAGAATTGGCAGCCATAACAATGTTCTTGTTGTTGGGCAGGATGACCACCTTATCCGTAGGCAGGTTTTCAAACGAAGCCAGGATGTCGGCTGTGCTCGGGTTCATGGTTTGTCCGCCTTCAACGATAGCCGCAACACCGAGTTCGGCGAAATGGCGGGCGATGCCAGGCCCCGGCGCCACGGCGACCACCGCGATCTCGCCCGCTTTGACAGGTTTGATCTTGGTCTCATGCGCTTTTTGGCTGATCTCATCCATTTGCGCCATCAGGTTCTCGATGGCCACATTCGTTACCGTTCCGAGTTGCATGGTGTAATCGATGGGCTCGTAGCGCTTCTCTGTGGGGACGTGGATGTGCATGCGATACATTCCATCCCCTTCACCGACCTGGATCGATGTGCCCATCTTTTCCAGGTTGCCGTAGAATTTTTGTAGGTCAAGTTCAGTATATGGCCGGAAATCGACCACGACCTCGTAATCTTGCCCCTCCTCAACCGATTCCATCGAACTGTCCAAATTCAGAGCAGCCAGCGGTTGCGCGCTGGTTTCCGCCTGCTCGAGTTGCTGCCCTTCCACCCAGCGCATCATCCCCTCCAGCAGGAAAAATAATCCTTTGCCGCCAGAATCCACCACGCCAGCTTCCTTGAGGATTGGCAGCAGTTCCGGAGTGTGTTGGACCGACTCGTCTGCTGCTTTTAACACGCGTTGCAGCATCGTGGCCGGATCGGCCCCGTCCTTCAAAGATTCTCCCGCTTCCGCAGCCATGTCCTTGATGACGGTCAGTATCGTTCCTTCCACAGGGCGCACCACGCCCTTGTAAGCTGTATCTCTGGCCGCCGCGAAGGCTTGCGCCAGGTCCTCAGAATCCATCACTTGTTTGCCATCCACGGAGCGAGCAAATCCGCGCCAGATCTGCGAGAGGATCACGCCGGAGTTGCCGCGGGCACCGAGGAGTGCGCCCTGCGCCAGAGCTTCCAGCATCTTGCCAGCGGTTGGCTCCGGGGAATCCTTGATTTCATCGTAGGCTGCCTTCATAGTAAGAACCATATTCGTGCCGGTGTCGCCGTCCGGGACTGGGAAAACGTTCAACGAGTTCACCACCTGCCTGTTCGCGTCCAGCCACTTCAACCCCGCGGCGGCGAGCCGCTTCACGGCCTGCCCGTCGATGGGATATTGCTGCAGAATAACCTTGCGTTTGGTGCGGGTTTGGGCGCTCTCAGGGTTCATAGCGGCGATTACATCTCCTCACTGACGCGCAAGCCCTGCACGTGCACATTTACTGCTTGAATGGGCAGTCCCAGCGCCTTTTCCACCTGGAAGCGCACTGTCTTCGCCACGCTTGCGGCGACCTCTTTGATGTTGGTGCCGTATTCCACAATGATGTAGATATCGATATTGATCGCTTCAGCCGGGTAACTCACCTCGATGCCATGAGTTGGGTCTTTGACAATGAAATTCGTGATGCCATTGAACAGGTTCTTTGACGCGAGTCCTACAACTCCATAAGATTGGATGGCCGCTTGGTGAGCAATGGTGGCGATGGCGCGGGGAGATACGTGAATCTTGCCGTGGGCCGTTATGTCATCTTTCATTTTTCCTCGCTTATCGCTGTTGAGCTTCCAGAGAAGCGCTGCGCAAGCTCTGCATGCCGGCGGCGATACCTTCGGGATGTTTGAATACAGCGCTGGCTGCCACAAATGCGTCCGCGCCGGCGGTCACGCCGAGGGGGAGAGTCTCATGATCGATGCCACCGTCCATTTCGATGATGGCCTCGGATTTTGTTTCCGTCAGCATCTTACGCAGGTCGCTGACTTTGGGGAGCACCTCGTGAATGAACTCCTGTCCCGCATAGCCCGGATGCACACTCATCACCAGTATCAGGTCTGCATGAGCCAGCGCTGGCTGGAGGGTCCTTGCTGGAGTTTCTGGATTAATGGCAACTCCTGCTTTGCAGCCCAGCGAGTGGATCGCTTCCAGGCTCTCTTTGATGTCAGGACTCGCCTCAAAATGCACGTGAATGTGATCTGCGCCGGCATCGGCGAAGGATTGCAGCATTTTGTCCGGCGCGTTCACCATTAAGTGCACCTCCAGCGGCAAATCGGTGATCTTCCGGCAGGTTTCGGTAACCATCTGCCCCATCGTAATCGGGGGGACGAAATGCCCATCCATCACATCGATATGAATCCAGTCAGCGCCGTGCTGCTCGGCTTCAGCGATCTGCTCCCCCAGGCGTGAGAAATCTGCGCTCAGGATAGACGGGGCGATTAATGGCTTTGAAGCCATCAGCCGATTATAACCAAGGAAGGGGTAGGGAGGGTCTTAGCCTCGCGCAGGTGCGCAATGGACGCTAAATGCTGACGGCCGACTGCTGAAGCTACCGAATCGGTGGATTGAATACCAAATACACCCACATCCAGAACGGCAGCAGCCCGCCCACCAGCAGTGCAGCCAGCAGCCCTAACCCGACCGCTATCCAATCCGTATACTCAGCGCTCTGCGCCACCTTTACCGATGCGGCCCTGCGCGGTTTGGGCCCATCTTGGCGCTCAACTTCTTCAGGCTCTGGAGTGAACGCTTCAATAGCAGCGACGTCTTCGGGGGCGGCGAAGGTGAGCAGCACGCGCCCCAGCTGGTCCGCAGTGCGGTAGCGGGCTGAGGGCTCTTTGGAAAGAACCTTCAGCATAATTTCGTTGAGCGCCGGCGGGATGGCAGGATTAATCTCTATCGGAGGTCCAGGGTCGAGAAAGCGATGTTGTTTCGCTAATTCATCAGCGGTTTTTGCCGTGAAGGGTAGCTGCCCCGTGAACATCTGGTACAT
>JBOGUK010000180.1:0-14325 GCA_050695915.1 Anaerolineales bacterium | reverse complement strand
GGGGAAATCAGTCCCGACGAAGCAGCGCGGTTGCTTTCTCAAAAGACCAGCCGAGCCCAATCCAAACAAACAGCGATGGGCATCCTCGACCGGGTAGAGCGCGGCGAGATATCAGCCGCCGAAGCCGCAGAGCGACTGGAAGGACGAGGCGCGCAGGCAGACAATTATGCAGATGCGAACAAGGTCAACACAGAAATTGTGAAAGACATAGCCTTCTCACACGCACGCACTTGGGGTTGGTGGGCTACGCCGATTCTTCTCGGTATCGCTCTTGTCGTCGGCAGCGGGCTGCTGATGAACCGCGACCTCGCTGACGGACAGCTTGGGCTCGCCTTCCTTTGTGCGTGGGCACCCTTGGCCTTTGGAGTGTTGCTCGTAGTTCTCGAGTGGGCGGCGCGCAAGGGACCCTGGCTCCATTTCCGCGCCAATTCACATAAGCCGGGGCGGCATGTGAACCTGGATATGCGCCTGCCTGTTCCGCTTGGCGTGATACGCGCCTTTGTTCAAGGTTTTGGCATCAACATCGCCGGGTTCGACGAAGCGCTTGACAAGCTGCAGGAGAGCCTTGCAGAATCAAGGCGACGCGGGGAAACTGTGTATATTCGGACGACCAGCGATAATGGTCGCGATGCAATGGACATACACGTCGGTTAGGCTCGGAAGGAAAACATGGCGACAAGTGAAGAGCGTTTGAAAATACTGCAGATGATCCAGGATGGCAAGATCACCGCGTCGGAAGGAGCGAAATTGTTGGAAGCGCTCAACCGCGGCGCGGAAAAAGCCGGGAAAGCGTTTGCAGCAGGCGATGATGGGCGCTATCTGCGCGTGCGCGTAACGGACATGCTGACAGGAAGAGCCAAGGTGAGCGTTAATCTCCCCCTATCGCTGGTAGATGCCGGCATTGGCATCGCCTCGAACTTCGTCCCCGGCGTGGCCAACGCGGACTTGATGAACGCAATCCGCAGCGGGATGACGGGTAAAGTGATCGACGTCGTGGATGAAGAGGATGGGGACCACGTGGAGATCTTCATTGAATAACTTGTTACTTGGCTATACTGGGGGCAAATGGCCGTTCGCGATCCGGATGAAATCTTTGTAACGGAAGAGGAACTCCCTGCCGCCTGCGCCGGGGAATTGCATCCGATGGCAGTCAGGGGGATCGAGCTATTCGACAATCGGCATTATTGGGAAGCGCACGAAGCTCTTGAAGCGGCTTGGAAAGATGAGCGCGGGCCCGCACGTCACCTTTATAAGGGCATCCTGCAAGCAGGCGTGATGTATTTGCAGCTCGAGCGCCGCAATTTCATCGGGATGGCGAAGATGTATGAACGCTGCAAGAAATGGCTGCACCCCTGGCCGGATCACTGCCGCGGGGTGGATATAAGTCAACTGCGAGCGGATGTTGAGGCAGCGGTCGCCGAAGCCCGCAGGTTGGGACCGGAAAGGCTAGGCGAAATTGATCAACGTTTGTTCAAGAAAATAAAGTTGACAAAATAAAACATGCTATTACCATTTCGCCTCAGAGTTCCGGCCACCCATAGGAGAATTCTTTCAACTCCTTCCCTCCAATTTCCACAAATCTTTCAGACACACGAACCCCGCCCAGTTTTTCATAGAATCCGCAAGCAGGATTCTCGGCCAAAACCCAAAGGAACATCGATGTGTAACCGGCCTGCAAAAGCGCATCTTTGGCCCTATCAAAGAGCTGCCGGCCCCACCCTTTTCCCTGGTAGGCTTCAAGCAAATAAATTGCGTAGATTTCACCTTCGTATCCCGGCGGAGCTTCTCTTGTTGGACCGGTGCTCACGAAACCCACTACCTCACTTTCATCTTCAGCAACAAACAGGAAATGTCCCTCGCGAGTTTCTTGCAATGCCTCTTCCCACATTTGTTTCCGTCTTTCGATCGAGAGGGTTTTCAGGAAATAGTCCGGAATCACGCCTGCATATGTCGTGCGCCAGGTAGCAAGGTGCACTCGCGCAATGGCCTCTGCGTCAGAAGGCAGCGCTTTCCTGATGATCATGGGGGGCTCTTTGGAATTAAACGCCGACCAACACGGCGCGTGCGGGCGCTCCGTCAGCGCCATCCAGCTTTAGCGGTAAACAGAAAAAGTTGTAACGTCCCTGCCCCACTTGAGATAGATTCAATCCTTCAACAATCACCACCCCGGCATTCAGCAGCGTGAGATGAGTTGGGGCTGTGTTGCCATAGGGCGCAATTGATAAATAATCGACACCAAGCAGCTTTACGCCGCGTTTTACCAGGTACTCAGCGGCGCGCGCGTCGATAGCCACGTAGCTTTTGTCGAAGGCCTTGTACTCTTTCCATTGCCTAGAATTGCGAGTACGGATCAGCACGCGGCGGGTGCGAGGCGGGATGCCCGCATCTTCTAAAACATCGCGCGTGATCAGATCCACCTTGTCATCGACATGAACCACATACGCGCGCCCTATCAGAATACTCAACGGCATCCGTTCGACCGTGCTGCCATCTTTCAGGAAATGATAAGGGGCGTCTACATGCGTTCCGGTGTGTGCGCTCATCGCAATGCGCGAAGCATTCGCATTGTCCCCGGCTTCGATCTTGCGGTAACGCTCCATAGAAACGCGATCGTCGCCTGGCCATACCGGCATGCTTGCGTTGATGGTGAGCGACACATCGTACATTTTCATACGCTCGGGCGAGTATAGATGAGCGCGTTGTCCCTCGCCACAAAACAATGGAATGACTTTGCGATATTGTCAGGCGGTCGGTTGCACGCGCCGACGGCGTAGCGTGTTCCAATCCTCGCCGACCAAGTACTCCAGCTTTTGCTCGAACCGCGCTGGCATCAGGTTGAAGAGCCGCGTCAAATTGTCCAACTCGCATATACGATCGGCCGCCAGGTAATCGAGCCACAAATTAGAAACGGGCAGTCGCGGCATCAGATAATGCAGCGCGCCGATAAGGATGCGCAAATAGGATGGGCGAATGGGTTGAAGGATCCGCTCCATTCCTGTTTGTTGCAGCACGGTTTCAATAATCTGCCTGTAACTGATATGTTCGGGGCCACCGATCTCAATTGTCTTCCCGATAACCTCCTCATCTTCCAGGCACCAGGAAAGGCACGATACAAGGTCTTCCACCCAGAGAGGTTGCAGCAATGTGTCACCTTCGCCGGGGAGGGGAAAAATGCGCGGAAAGAATGCCATAAGCTGGGCCAGCCGCGTTGTAAACCTATCCCCTGGGCCAAAGACCAGAGCCGAGCGGATGATTGTGTAAGAGATCGGACTCTGCCGGATGAATTCCTCGGCGATGCCTTTGGCCTTCAAAACCGGAAAGCCAGCCGCCCGGTCCGCATCCAGATGACTGATGTAAATCATTCGTTTGACTTTTGCATCCTGCGCCGCTTCGAGCAGATTACGCGTGCCCTCGATCTCAATCGTGCGAATGTCGTCACGCGGGTCAACCCAGTCAGCACCGGCAAGGTGATACACAGTATCTATACCAACCAGCGCGGCGCGCACTCCACGCGCGTCCGCCAGGCTGCTGATCGCAGCCTCAACGGTGACGCCCTTCGGCAGCTCCGGCGAGCTGGGAGACGGGCGGATCAGTATTCGCACTCGGTTTCCTTCGTCGACCAAGCGTCGAATTAGCCGCTGCCCAATGAAACCTGCGCCACCTGTCACCAAGATCATGCGCACGGTTTTACCACGCTCTTGCGCATTTTTTAGCTCCGCATTTAAGCCTAAGAACGATAACAATCCTTTTTCAACCCGTTTAACCAAACATAAACCCGAGCGCCTACAATTTCAGCGATGCAAAACGCGACAGTACTCCTAGCAGCCCCTGGCGAATCAATGGTTCGGTTTCCCCTCCGCTGGTGGGTCGCAAAGATGATCTCGATCGTCCGCAGTCCTCCAATTCTAGGTTCACCAGGCCTGGCTCTGCTGGGCCTAGAATTAATAGCCCATCCACCTGGTGGTGGATGGGCCTCTATGCCGCCGGGCCAGCATTCTGGCCCTGTCCTTTATTTATTGGCCTTGATGCGTTCCGGGTTGGTGAGCGATTTCCACATGAGCAACCGGCTCGAGCGCATCAAGCCGATAAAGGCGTTTCTCTTCTTCCTCCTCTCTTGGTTGGTCTTCCGCGCAAGCAATGCACTTTACCTTTTCCAGGTTCTGGCCCTGGTGGGTACTCTGCAAAGCTGTTGTGATGCTCTTGGTCACCTTGCGTTGAAAGATCAGCGGCCACAGCGCCGGTGCCGCAGGCTTTTTTGTCCTTCTTTGGGGTCTGTACGGATCGGCGGCTGCACCCGCGTTTCTACTAATCCCCTCGTCACCTGGGCGCGGCTGATCCTAAATCGGCACGACCTCGCGCAGACCCTAGCGGGAGCATTATCAGGGTTTGGATTTATGTTTACGACATTAGCCTTGATTGCCACCTCTGCCCGGGCATGGGTTTTGCCTGCGTTAGAGATCCAAATTTAGCACCGAACAGACCTAGCCACCCGAACGACCTGGCATATCTCTTGCATCTATCCGGAAGCGTAACCGGAGGCCGAGATGCAAGACAATCCCTTTGCTGCTTACTACGAAAGCGAACGAACCTACGTCCCTATTGGGGACGCTGAAAATGATTCCATGGATCAAGGCAATGCCACAGAAGAGAACGCTGAAACAATCAGCCCTGATGCATCGCCGGTTGTAGGCGAAGGGAATCCCGTCAGCGAAATCAATCGCGCTCCCCTTGACATTGATTCCAAAAAACGTATCGGCATACATTATTTCGCTGATACCTCCCATTACAGCAATTCCGATATTGAGCTCTGGCTCCCACGTCTGAAAGGGTTGGGCATTAACTGGATCGTTTTACGGGCGCCTTTGGATCGATCTATTCCTCAGGAATTCATCAGCGCACTGATCGACTCGGATATTCAACCCATTCTGCATTTCCAGCTCCCACTGGATAGCCAGGTTTCACCGGACGATCTGCAATCCATGTTCCGTGCTTATGCAAATTGGGGTGTGCGCTTTGCAGTACTTTTCGATCGCCCGAACTTACGCGTGATGTGGCCGGCCGCGGGCTGGACGCAGCGCGGACTGGTTACACGTTTCCTGGATGCTTTCATTCCCTTCGCACACTCTGCTTTCACAGCAGGTCTGGCGCCAGTTTTCCCGCCGCTGGAGCCCGGCGGTGATTACTGGGACACCGCGTTCCTCCGCGCTTGCCTGGAAGGGCTCATGGAAAAGGGCGAAGGGATGCTGCTTGAAGAAATGGCTCTCGGCGCCTACGCGTGGACAGGCAACAGGTCGATGGTATGGGGAGCGGGCGGACCCGAAGCCTGGCCGGCGACCCTTCCCTACTCCACTCCGGAAGGGAGCGAGGATCAGCGCGGCTTCCGCATTTTCGATTGGTACAACGCTGTCAGTCGCGCTTCCATTGGACGTGAGCTTCCGATCATCATCGTCGCAGCTGGAGTGCAGCGTGAAAAAACAAAGATCCTGGATGCGCAACCTGCAGACCGCGCCATCCGCATGGCCGAAACGTTGCAGCGCACCCCCGATGCAAACAAAAACAACACCGTTCCCGAAAACGTGCTGGCCTGCAATCTGTGGCTGCTGAGCGCACCTCTGGAAGGAACAACAGGAGCTTACGCCTGGTTCAAGCCAACTGGGGGCGATACGAAGATCGCCGAGGCTTGGCTCACTTGGCGAAACGGTGTAGCGAGTCCGCAGAAAAGCATCGATGGCGTCATTGGACATGCTGTGGCAAGCGGAAGCGGGGATATCACATTCAATTCGGGTTCTTCGAGTGGAAATCGACCTATCCGCCACTATTTGCTGTTGCCAGCAAACGGAGGATGGGATTTCGAATCCATACGCGCATACGTTGAACAGCACCAGCCAACTATTGGCACGTCGATCCAGGAAGCCTTGCATGCCGCCCGCGTAACCTTGGTCGGTGGTTTACAGGCGTTTTCCGATGACCTGCTGGGCATTTTGATCGCGGCAGGCTGCACTGTTGATAACTTGCTATCTACATCTACGTCAGTCCAGGACCATACCAGAGGTTGATATGGATGACACAAAACCAATCGAAAGAACAGAAGTTCCTTTGAAAGGCCCCAGCATCAAAGTGTTGGGTCTTGGCGGCGGCGGCGGAAACGCCGTTGACCACATGATCGAACTCGGATTCCCTGGCGTGGATTTCATCAGCGCCAACACGGATTTCCAGGTGTTGCAAAAAAGCCTGGCGCCCGTAAAGGTTCACCTCGGCCCGGAACTCACCCGCGGACTGGGCGCTGGCGGGAACCCCGAGATCGGATGTCGCGCCGCCCAGGAAAGCCACGCAGAATTGGAAGCCGCACTCGTCGGCGCGGACATGGTTTTCCTTGCCGCGGGGATGGGCGGCGGGACGGGCACCGGCGCCATCGCGGTTGCGGGCGAAGTAGCCCGCTCGTTGGGTGCCGTGACCATCGCGGTTGTCACTACCCCATTCAGTTTCGAAATGGGTAGGCGGCAAAAAAATGCGCAAGAAGGCCTGACGCGCCTGCGCCCGCATACGGATACACTGATTGCGATCCCCAACGATCGCTTGCTGTACGTTGCTCCGCAGAATCTCCCCCTGGAAGTTGCTTTCAGACTCGCGGATGATGTCCTTCGCCAGGGTGTACAAGGGATCGCCGAGCTCATAACGCAGCCGGGTCTCATCAACGTGGATTTTGCCCACGTGCGCAACATGATGAAGCGCGGCGGCGGGGCATTCATGGCCATTGGCCAGGGTCGCGGTGAGGAGAAAGTTTTCCACGCGATCCAGCAGGCGTTGAACCATCCTTTACTTGAAAGCGTGTCACTCGAGGACGCCCAGGGCGTGATCGCCAACTTCAGCGGTGGCGACGACTTGAGCTTGTATGAGGTAGGGAATGCCGTTGGACATATCCAGGAAATGACAGGCGAGGGTGTAGATGTTGTGATGGGCGTCAACCACGATCCGCGCATGCGCGAACGTGCGCAGGTGATCCTGGTGGTAACAGGTCTCGGCGCCAAGAGTTTTACCGACGTGGTGCCAGGCGCCCAGAGGATCAAACCGCAGACCAGCGAGGAATCGGCTGGCGAACCTGGCGTAACTGAAGCGATAGCCGTAGAAGAGAGTCGCCAGGCCATGCCCATTGATATCGTGAACGATCTTGATGTGCCAGCTTTCATGCGCAAGCGCGCTCGAACCAACGCTCGGGTTGCGGAGCACGGTTAACGAGAGAACAATGGACGCAAAAAGCATTGAGTACATAAGCCAACAGATTTATGCGCAATTCCCCGAAGTGGAAGGCGACGTACCAACCGTTAAGGCACAGGCGGCCGCAAAATCTCCGGAGCGCTCCGCCAGCTTCCTGCTCACCTACAAGGCAAGCGTGCAGTCGGGAAACGGCCCTACGTTCAGCCGCACAGTGCGCGTTGTGGCCAACGACGCAGGCAAAATCTTGAAGGTGACCACTTCGCGATAAGAGGAGCAGATGATCGGGCAAATTGGTTACTGGATCGAATTAAGTTTCTGGCAGCTCGTCGTCCGCTTGCTGAACGAAGCACGACCGTTGAGCTCCAAGATCAGCAAGGCGCGCAGCCTAATCGCCGTGCAGCCCACGCCGCGGTTCCTGCGAGATACCCGATTGATCGCGCTGAGCGGTTGGGCGATCGGTCTGGCGCTTGGCTTCACCCTGGCCATTTTCTTGTAGGTCATCTATGGCAACGCTGCCGCTGCCGAGGCATCTGCTATTCTTATCGTTTCTTGTGCTGGGGGGCATTAGCGGCTTTTTTGCCGGCAGCCTGGGCAAGGCCTCAGCAAGCATTGGCAGCCAGCGAAAATCTGCTCAGGAGAACAGCCTGATCGTTTATGTCGATGATCTAAGTTCCGAGCAATACACAATCAAAGGGATTTGGTTGGCAGCCAGCCAAGAAGGCTCTGCCGGGGTGAGCTGGATGCCGGTCTACCCCTCGCCGCTCTCCGCAAAATCGGATTTTTCAAATCCGCATTCTCCACTCATCCTGGAAACTGTTCACATTGAGGATTTGAAATACTTAGCGCCATTGCGGCACCAAAGCATATGGTGGAATAACATAATTCTTGTAGACAATGCAGCGATCAGTGTTCTGCAGACGCTTTCTGGGAAATCGCCAACCATCTTTGCCAAGCCCTGGGATGAACCACAGCGAGCTCTTCAAGAGCAGGTTGAATTCATACAAATGATGTGCGGTAATTCAAACGCCTGGGGAAATCAGATCGCGCTCGACCAGTTGCTCGCTCTTATTCCAGCCCACTTCAACACTTCCCTCAACCCCTTCGAAGTCATTACTCGCTGGGACACCTGGTCGCAGACAGGTTTCGCCCTGAACTGCGCGCATCCCTGGGCCGATTAACTCTTTCCGTAGATCTTGCGCAGCTCTTCCTTGGCTTCGTCCAAGATGCGCTTGCGTTCCCGCGGCAGGTTCTTACCGGCGCGGTTCACATAAAAATTCAACATTGACATTGCGGATTGGAATTCGCCCGCCTTGCGGCGTTCGCTCTGTTTCGCTGAGCGCGCCAGCGATCTCGCGATGCGTCGCGGGTCGTCCCAGGTGAACACGCTGTCTTCCAGATCCAAGGCGTTACTGGTTTTTGTTACCTGCGCCGACCACTTTCGGGTGACAGACTTCGCTTTTGTTGCCATCTATGTGAACAACGAAAACAATTGGCACCCGATACGGATGTCGATTTCATCCAGCGGGTAAAATCTCCTCCAATGGTCACCCAACCCTTAGCGCCGCGACCGATCGACCTATCGCCACCGTCTTTCCTTTCCAAAGTTGTGGCAGCATTGGCCGGCGCAGCCGGCTTCACCGTGGCGCTCGGCCTGTTATTTTCCACCGTGTTCAACATGTTCTACATCGGGCGCGTCCTGCCCGGCGTTCAAGTGGCAGGCATCGATCTGAGCGGTGTGCGGCGCGCTGAGGCCATTGAAAGCCTCAGTCGTGAATTAGCCTTCCCGATCGCTGGTGAAATCGAATTGACCTATGGAGATAGAAGCTGGAGCTTCACGCCCTCGCAATTGGGTCTCAGCCTCGACGCGCAGAAGACGGCGAAAGGGGCCTACGGCTTCGGGCGCAGCTGGCTGCCATGGGTGGCGGTTGCACAAAAAATCCAGATCCTGCGCGGCGGCGGGGCCGACCTTGCGCCGCGTTTGACGTTCGATGGGAATACAGCGCATCTGGCGCTGCAACAGATCGCTGCAGAACTCAATCGGCCAACCATTGAAGCCGAACTTACGGTGAACGGATTGGATGTGCAGGTTTCGCCGGGCCAGATCGGCCTCACGCTGGATACCGAAACCACTTCCGCTTTCCTGGCAACCATGTTGCTCCAAATGCAAAACACGAGCATCCCACTCGCGGTGGTGGAGCATCCGCCTCGCATCCTCGATGCCAGCGGGCAAGCGGAGATCGCTCGCAGTATCCTCAGCCAGCCCTTGCGCATTGTCCCCGGTGGAACCTATGATAGCAACCCGGATCCCTGGGAAATCAGCGTCGAGCAATTGGCTGCGATGCTCAGTGTTGAGCGCGTGGATTCCTCGGATTCGGCGCAATATCAGATCGGCCTTAATTCGCAGGAGCTTGGCGCCTTCCTCGCCGGGCTCGCTCCGCAAGTAGCTGCGGATCCCGAGAATGCCCGCTTCATCTTCAACGATGAAACTCGACAGCTCGAAGTGGTTCGTTCCGCGCTGCGCGGCCGAACCTTGGACCTGCAAGCTAGCACCGAATACATCAACCAGCAGCTTGGCCACGGAGCTCACGAGATCGAGCTGCAATACGATTACACCGATCCAGAGATTGGCGACAGGGCGACCGCTGCAGAACTAGGGATTACCGAGCTAGTCAGTGAGCAGACCACGTACTTCTACGGCTCCAGCGACTCCCGCATTCAAAACATCGCCACTGCGGCCGCCCGCTTCCACGGTTTGCTGGTGCCGCCTCAGGCGATCTTCTCAATGGTTGAGAATATAGGCGATATCAGCCTCGAATCTGGGTTCGCTGAAGCATTAATTATTTTTGGCGACCGCACGATCAAAGGCGTTGGCGGCGGCGTGTGCCAGGTAAGCACTACGCTGTTCCGTACTGCGTTCTTCGGCGGCTACCCCATTATCGAGCGTTATCCGCATGCCTATCGCGTGGGCTACTATGAAATGAACGCGGCCGGAAGCACGAATACGAATCTCGTGGGACTGGATGCGACGGTGTACGCACCCGTCGTGGATTTCAAGTTCAAGAATGACACCGATAATTGGCTGCTCATGGAAACCTACGTGAACGGTCCTGCGCGCACCATCACCTGGAAGTTCTATTCCATATCCGATGGGCGCACAGTCGAGTGGGATACCACCGGCATCCGAAATGTGGTTGATTCCCCGGATCCGGTTTATGAAGAAAACCCGGAACTTTCAAAGGGTGAAGTGAAGCAAGTGGATTGGGCTGCCGACGGCGCCGATGTGACCATTACGCGCTGGGTTTACCGCAACGGACAAGTGATCTACGAGGACGTCATCGCCACTCATTACCAACCCTGGGCAGACGTTTACCAATACGGTCCCGGAACCCAAGGTTATCCTCCCAAGGCCCCGCAGAAAAACAACTGACGTGAGCACCTGGGTTATCAAAGGCGGCCAGCCGCTGCGCGGCGAGGTTGCCGTTAGCGGCGCGAAGAATTCCATTACCAAGTTGATGGTCGCTTCACTGCTTAGCGATCAGCCGAGTCACTTCAGCAACGTCCCCGATATCGGCGACCGCGATATCACCCAGGAAATGTGCGCCGCGGTGGGTGCGCAGTTCAATTCAAGCGATCCCCACAACCTGGAAATCCGCACCCCAGAGGTCACCAACACGTCAATCGGGCATGACCTTGGCGGTCGCAACCGATTGGCCATTATGATGATGGGCCCTCTGCTTCATCGCAGCGGCAAAGCCAACATTTCCGCCGCCGCAGGCGGCGACCAAATCGGGACGCGTCCGGTGAACTTTCACCTTGAAGGGGTGCGCAGGATGGGAGCCCACGTGGAAGTGCAGGATGGCCTCTACGTGATCGAAGCAGACAAGCTGCGCGGCGCCGTGGTTGACCTCCCCTATCCAAGCGTGACCAGCACCGAGAATTTGCTGATGACGGCAACATTGGCCGAGGGCCGCACAACAATCAACAACGCGGCCATCGAACCCGAGGTGATGGATCTTGTCACCTATCTTCAAAAGATGGGCGCCATCATCGATTACAAGGTCGACCGTACATTTGTGGTTGAGGGAGTCGAGTCATTGAACGGCGCCAGCCACCGGCTGATGCCAGATCGCATAGTTGCCGCTTCACTTGGCGCTGCGGCGATCGCGACAGGCGGCGATGTCTTCGTAAAGAACGCCGATCAGGAAGACCTGCTCACCTTCCTCAACACGCTGCGCCGCGTGGGTGGGAATTTCGAGGTTCGCGAGAACGGCATCCGGTTTTACAACAGCAGTCCATTGCGGGCCATCCATTTGGAAACGAGCGTGCATCCCGGCTTTATGACAGATTGGCAATCCCCCTTCCTTCTGCTGCTAACCCAGGCTGAGGGGATGTCGGTGGTGCACGAGACCGTCTTCGAGGATCGCTTCGGTTACGTGAAAGCGTTGCAAGCTATGGGCGCCGAGATCGCCCTCTACGATAGCTGCCTCGGTCACCGCTGCCGCTTCCACGCCAGCAGCTACAAGCACAGCGCGGTGGTGAAAGGCCCAACGATGCTATCCGCCGCCGAGATCACCGTTCCAGACCTGCGTGCAGGGTTCACTTACTTGATCGCCGCGATCATGGCGAAAGGCAAATCGACCATCCACGGCATCAGCCACATCACTCGCGGCTACGAGAACCTGGAAGCCAGCCTGCGCAGCCTCGGCGCGAACATCGAAGTACAATGACGGAAGGAGAGTCAATGGTCAGCAAGGAACTCATCGAAATCCTGCGATGCCCGAACTGCGTGCAAGAAAGCGAAGGCGAGCTCGAGTTTTACAAGGAAGCCTGGTTCATTTGCAAAGAATGCGGGCGTAAATATCCTGTAGTAGACGACATCCCCGTAATGCTGATCGACGTCGGCGACAAGTACATCGAAACGCCGAAAGAAGAGCTCGAAGTCCCTCCCCCAAGGTCCGCAGCTGACTGAGATGGAGACAGGGGTATTAGTTGAAGAATTCAGCAGTGGCGACGCGATAAGGTCAGAAACGGCGCTACGCGCTGTCCTGCAGCAGAAGAACAGCCTTCAAGAAATCGAAAAGATCGTAGAGCACACAAACGCTGAAGTGCGTTGGTGGGCAACCCGCGCACTTGCTGCCCTGGATCAGGAAGAGGCCGGGCGGATGCTGGTAAAGAAGCTCCGCGACCCAGATCTCGCCGTGCGCCAGTGCGCAGCGCTTGCGCTTTCGCATCGCCCTGTCGCAGGTTCTGTTCCCGAGCTCATAGAAGCACTGAAGAATGAAGATTCGCTTTTGAAGCGTCTCGCCGCCGAAGCTCTTGTGAAACTTGAAAACGAAGGCACGCTCGCCCTCGTTGAAATCCTCGATTCGGGTGACCAAGCAACCCAGGTTGAAGCTGCCCGCGCGCTGGCCTTCATAGGGGACACGCGCGCCGTCCCTGCCCTGTTTAAGCTGGCGGAAAGCGATTCCGTTGTGCTGCAGCATTGGGCAAGCGAAGGGCTGGAAAAGATGGGAGTTGGCATGGCCTTTTTCACTCCCTAAAATGCAATCACCTACACTACACCTCACTGAGGATATACACATCCCCCAGATGGGATTTGGGACTTATGGTATTCGGCCCGCAACCGAAGTGGTAGTCCACGCCTTGCGAACTGGCTACCGCCACCTCGATACTGCAGACATCTATGGCACTCATGAGAATTGTGCCGAAGCTATCGAGCGGAGTGGTGTACCGCGCAGCGAAGTTTTCATCACCACGAAGTTATGGAGCCAGGATGTTCCGGGTAAGAAGGTTGGCCCAGCCGTTGATCGCTTCCTCCGCGAGCTCAACACGGATTACATTGACCTCCTGCTGATCCATTGGCCGGTTCCCGGCATTCCAATCGCCGAAACGCTGGCTGCCATGGACGGGGCCCGGCAGGCGGGAAAGGTGCGCACACTCGGCGTTTCCAACTTCAGCGTGGCGGATATGGAAGAAGCTCTAGCTACCGGGTACCCGGTAACCAACAACCAGATCCAATATAACCTCAGCCATCGCCCAGATGAAATCGTGGAATATTGCGTTGCCAACAACTTAACTGCGACAGCCTACAGCCCAGTCAAATCTCAAGGAAACAGGGAAACACAAAAACTAGTAAATGAGTTGGCCTCCAAATACGAGGTCACAAAACAGGAAGTAATGTTGGGTTGGCTGATGGCTAAAGGGATGATCGTGATCCCGCGTTCCTCGGTGCCGAAAAATATCGAAACGAATTTCCGCAGCCTCCAGCTCAAGCTCGCGCCCGATGAAGTCAAGCATCTTGACGAGCAAGGTTAGCCCACAATGCGAAGCACTTTGCGGGATATTGCGGGATATTTAAGAAGGCATTAAGTAACGCCCAGGATGCCCCTGATTGTTGGCCCCCTTAGGAGGCGATGGTTTGCCCTTGCAAGCGCCCCTTGGCGGGCTTCCTGACGAAGGGGCCTCATAGTCCGCAACAATAAATCATGTGCGAGATACAAAGGACCCTTCGCTTCGCTCAGGGAAACACAGTTAGATGTGTTTGCCTGAGTGAGCTCGGCAGCCAAGGGCTGCCGCATGAAGCGAAGGATCCTCATAGTCCGCAGCAGGAAATGATCAGGGGATGCAAACTGCCCCTCGTTTCGCTCGGGAAAACACGGCTCCCTATGTGCTATCCTCTCTTCAATGGCAAATCGACTCGCGCAATCCAATTCGCCATATCTGCTGCAGCACAAAGACAATCCGGTCGACTGGTATCCATGGGGCGCGGAGGCGCTAGCCCGCGCCAAGGCTGAGGACAAGCCTATCTTCCTCAGCATCGGCTACGCAGCCTGCCATTGGTGCCATGTGATGGCGCACGAATCCTTCGAGGATCCTGATATAGCCGCCTACATGAACGAGCACTTCGTGAACATCAAAGTCGACCGCGAAGAACGTCCAGAGATCGACGGCATCTATATGACCGCCGTAGTGGCGCTCACCGGGTCCGGTGGCTGGCCGATGAGCGTGTTCCTAACGCAGGATGGACAACCCTTTCTCGGTGGCACCTACTTCCCACCTACCGAGCGCCACGGCTTGCCCTCATTCAAACAAGTGCTTGAACACGTGGTC
>JBOGUK010000179.1:0-10647 GCA_050695915.1 Anaerolineales bacterium | reverse complement strand
GGGGAGACGCCGTCCTGAGCGAACTCCGTGCGAAGAGAGGAGGAGCGAACGGAAATCTTACCGTCCGAGATGGATTGCAAAATTGCGATTCAGGGACCGGGCCCCCGCGTGAACGTAGGGGTGGGTCTCAGACCCACCCGTTCACAAGTGAGCCCACCCCTTTCAAGGGGAAGGGCGCGCATAGGCGCGGGAAGGGGTTTCCCTCCCGTGGGAAATCCCCTCTCCCGCTCCGCGGGCCGTGAAACCGTTTCCCTGCAGGCCGCCCCTCTCGCTGCGATCATCTTCGTTTTCTTGCTCGGCTTTTGTAGCCCGTTCTTCGTTCCCTGGTTTGCGGCTCACGCAGCCTAAGGTCGCGCTCAACCCGTTCTTGCAGCATCATCTTGATCAACGATTGATACGGCACATCGCGCTCATTGGCCAATTGGCGGATCGTATCCAACAGCGTTTCCGGTAGCCGCAGCGAGATCGCTCGCGTAGACGGCTTCAAATTCGGGAACAGGGCGCGCTCGGCCTTCTTCCAATCCAAATGATCGGTGGAGTCGCTTTCGCTCCAAAACTCTCGTTCCTCGTCTTCGCTCTTGAACTCAGGTATCGACTTGCTCATAGATCTTTCGCTCCTTTCTGCTCATCCCACGGGCAGAGATCACACGCACCTTGTCTCTGCATATCGTGAACACAATAAACAGCCCCCTCCCCATCCCGGTCTGCCCAAGCGCGTAATAACGCGGCTCGTTCTGAGAGTGGGCTATATCTTCTCGAAGAATGAGCGGCAGATTGAAAAATACCTCCTCGCACTCGCTGGCTGAAACCCCGTGCTTCTCCCAATTCTTTTCGCGATTGCTTTCACCCCATTCAAAGCCAACCACTCCGCCCAGTTCGACCATGTGTGTATATTACCATAATATACTGGCCACATGTCTCAAGGCTTGCGACGCGCCTTCGCCGATCCAGATCCCGCATGGCATATCCCACTCGCAATCCGGCCCTCCCGTGAACGTACGGGTGGGTCTGAGACCCACCCGTTCACAAGTGAGGCCACCCCCTTTCAAGGGGAAGAGCCTGTCCCGAGCAACCCAACGGAGTCTGCCCTGAGCGAACCGAAAGGGTTGGCGACGAGGAGCCGGGATGGGGTTCTCACATTGGAAAATCCTTAGGATTTCCCAACCCTCCCTACCCTTGCGGTAACCGCGTCCTTCCCCCATCGTTCACCAGATTGCGCGGCGCACTAGCGCCGTGCAAATCTACGTACCGGAGGTATTCATGATCACTCTGAAAACCATGGCAGGCGCAGCCGCCTCGTTAGGCGTCTTCACTGCCGCAACCCTCGGCTTGAACGCAGCCGAGAGCTCCGCCGAACTCAAGGCCGCCGCGCGGGCTGATGCCGCCGCGGCCGTGCGCGCCGAAGCCGCAGGCGTGGAACTCGGCGCCAACGGGGATGGCTCGTTCAGTGGCGAGGCTGGCGCCTCGGCTCAGCTCGAGGACTCCGCGGATGCCAGCGCTTCGGCTTCCTTGGCCACCTACGGCGCCTTTTCTGCGGGCAGCGATGGCTGGCTGGGCGCCCATGTTGATGGCGAAGCCAACGGCGAACTGACCGCGCAGGTCAAGTAGCGATACGCATTACGTCTGCGTAGTACACAGGGCAGGCATAAAAAGAGGCGGTGAAAATTCACCGCCTCTTTGGATGTCTTTGCGAAGGCAGGGTCAGTCGAAACTTACATCCACCAACACGGCGCGCACGACACGTCGGAACACATAATTCCCGTTCAGTGGATTATAGAACTCACAGGATAGCAGCGTGAGCCAATCATATTCCTCATGCTGGAAAACCGAGCTCACATTGCGCGAGGTGACCAGGCTGCTTTCGCGCACCTCATACGTGTACACCTGCTCCCAGGCGTGGATCAGCACCTGGTCGCCGTAGGAAAGGTCCTTGATGGCGGCAAAAATGCCGGGCGTGTTTTCCGCATCCCACACGTGGCCGGTGATCACCGTGTTGCCCGCCCAGGTGGGGAACGCAGAACCCTGCAGCCAGCCCGCGTTCTGCCCGAGCCAGGTCACATCCCAAGTGCCTTCGGATTGAAGAACTCCCACAATGGAGGTCTCAATCGCCAATGATGGAATCTCTAACATGAAGTCAGTGTTTTCGTAGGCGAGGTTCGAGGGCTGAGAAGGCAGCAAGGTGACCCGGCCGGGGGCAAAACCGGTTTGCGGGAGCGTGGTGGCAGCTCCAGCACCCGCGCCGCCACCCGGCGCATTGACTACGAAATCGAAAATGAAATCAGCGCCCCCGCCCAGCGGGTTTCCCGAGAGGTCGACCAGCGAAGTTGTCCCACAAAGGAACAGCCGATAGTCGCCTGCTGACAACGGACTCGCCAACGTGACCGTTGATGTGAATGTGTTGTTGTCGTAACTTACACTGGTCACGGCCACCTGGGTGTCGTCCGTCGCTAGGCCGCCAAGGCAGGAAACAGTTTCGAAAATCCCATTAACTCCCGCTTCCACCAATAAGTAGTTGTCAGGATTGGTTACATCGTCTGCATCGGTGTTGCCAGCAGGGTTGTTCATCTCCTTGCTGAAGGTTACGGTGAAAAAGCCCGGCCCTGGTTCCGTGTAGCTGGACAATAGGCTAAGAGAGACTACTTGGGGAGCAACAGGATCGTAAGTGACTTCATTGTCTGTGCTGGTGGAAGCCAGATTCAGATTCGCTGAAATATCGGTTGCCACGCCTGCGGCCACGCTGGCGGTCACCGTGCCTCCGCCGGACATCCCGCTCACAGCTACGTTGTAGGTGGTGCCATCGTTCGGGGCGGTTTCCGAAACAACGTCCGTGGTGGCGCCCGCCGTTCCGCCCAACGTGACGTCGCCAGTTTCAAAGCCCACAGCCTTCTCGCTGAAGGTCACAGTGAAATTGATCGGGCTGGCGCCCGTGGGATCCGCCTGTCCGGCAGCCTGCTCCACGGTGACAGTCGGCCCTTCTTCATCGACCTCGAAGGCGCCGATGTCGCAAGCTGCACCCTGGGGACGAGCAACGCCGCGTTGATCAACGCCATTGACTGGTGACGCGGCACATGTCGTACCATCACCGGCGTCAATGGCGAGTGACCCGCTGAGCAGGGCCATGGTTTGTGTAGGGCCGCCATTGTTTGCCAACGAATCGAGATTCGGATCGAATCCAATGATATCGCCGTTCGTCCCGTCGGTCAGACCGCAGGCGTCCGCGCCCGTGTCTTCGATCAGGTTGTTCTTCTCGTCGACAATAGTAGACTCGTTTACGCAATCGCCGCCGTCTGTGGAGTTGGCGATGATCGTGTTGTACAAGGTTAGATTGCTGGAATTAGAAGAGTTGTAGATACCGCCCCCTTTCTTGGCAAAGAATCCAAAAATTGACTGTTGGTCCACAATTGCGGCATTGCCGGAGAGTGTGCTGTTAGCCACGGTCATGCTATCGAAAGCGCCGCCATTGTCGATGGCGCCGCCAAGAGCGGAAACGGTGCCAGTCCCCGGCAGTGTTCCTTTCGCCGTGTTTGCGTAGAAAGTGCTGTTCGCTATCTTGACAGTCCCGCCAGCTAAAATAGCGCCTCCAACGGCAAATCCATCGGCGCTGTTTAGTGCTGTTACCTCGGCGCGATTGCCGGTGAACGTACTATTTGTAACGGTCAGCGTGGCCTGGTTGAAGCTGGCAATGGCGCCGCCGGCGATCTGCGCATTGTTTCCGCTGCCATCGGTCGATCCGGATGCAACATTATTGGAGAACGTGCTGTCCGTTACGGTCAGTGTGCCAATGCCATCATTCGTGATTGCGGCGCCACTGGCGATATTGGGACTGTTGTTGCCGATGGTCTCAACCGTGTTGCCGGAGAAGGTGCTGTTGGACACCACCAGAGTGCCACTTGAATGGTAGATGGCGCCGCCGCTGCCACCGCCGCCGACACCACCAGTAGTGTTTTGCGCTTTATTCCCCGAAAAGGTGACATTGGTTATGGTAAGGGTGCCGCTGTTCGTACTGTAGTAGACGCCGCCACCGTTGCACCCGCTGCATAAGCCATTTGCAATGGTCAGATTTTGAAGCGTTGCAGTGACGCCGCTATTTACAGTAAATACTCGGCGAACTCCGCCGCCGCTGATCGTCAACAAGCCGCCGCCATCCAGGATGGTGCCGCTGACCGAGATAGTTTTGGTCGCCGAGACAATAATGGTCGTGGAACCCACACACGAAAATGTATTCGTGCCACCCGCTGCCAGTGCGGCATCTAAACCGGCTTCGTCACAAGTTTGCACTGCCGCTCGAGGCTTGGCATGGGCGACAGCTTGGGCTGGAACCAATCCCAGCAGGAGTGCCAGCGCCAGCAATGCGCGCAAAAATGAATGAACCGGGACCCTTATGTGCTTTTTCGACATAATCTCAGCGGCGATGAACTCCCTTGCGATGATTAAGCTCAGATGAGTCTACTACGGAAACTTGGTTAACGCAACTGTTAGGCTCTCTTGGCCCACAACTCCACCCTATTCCTCCCTTCTTTCTTGGCCTGATACAGCGCCTGGTCCGCACGGCTGATCAATTCGTTCGCATCGGGCGCGTCCCCATCTTTATAAGGGCACGAGACCACGCCGAGGCTTGCCGTGAGCTTGCCGCACGGGAATGGATGCTTCTCGATCAGAATGCGCACCCGCTCAGCAGCCTCCACCGCGCCCACCGCTTCCGTCTCGGGAAGCACCACGAGGAACTCCTCACCGCCATACCGCGCCACCAGGTCAACAGAGCGAATACCAAGATTTAAGAGCTGCACCACGTCGCGCAGCGCCTGATCGCCCGTCTGGTGGCCGGCGCGGTCGTTGCAAGTTTTGAAATGATCGATGTCCAGCAGCACCAGGGAGAGGGGGCGCTGGTAGCGCTGGCAGCGTTTCACCTCGATAGACAGGAAATCGTCCAGGTAGTGACGGTTATACGCGCCAGTAAGCCGATCCGTTATGGCCTGGCGGCGAATCTTCTCGTGTGCGCGGGCGTTTAGAATAGCAGGTCCGAGCTGCTTGGCCACTTGCTCGAAGAGATCCGTATCGTCTTGATCGAAGACGTACGGGGAACGGCTGAACACCACCAGCGTTCCTGCAACGCGCTGGCCTTCGCGGATCGGCAGCGAAAGGCAGGATTTCCACGCTGGGTTTAGCTGGGCGATGGCGTTCAGTGATGGATCGCTGGCTGTCGCCAGGTCTTCGGTAAAACCGGGCTGGCCGCGCATCAGAATTTCGGAGCGGAAGATTCCGTCCAGATAATCTCCGGGTTTCACCAATTCATCGGGGATCCCCGATCCGGCAACGAAATCCAGGGCGTTCGAGCCGTTTGCCATCAAATAAATGCCTGCGGATTCAGCGCGCGTCACGTCCACCAGTTTTTGCGCGGTGCGCTCCAGCATTTCGCTCTGTTCCAACGAACTAGTGAGGGCCGAGATGATCACGTTCATGGCTTGGAGCTGCCCTGAACCCACGCGGCGCAACGAGCCCATGTCGCGCGTCGCCTTCCCATCGGAGGAAGCGCCGGTTTCGCCGCGCAAGCGCGCCCAATCCTCTTTGGTGAATTCGAGGAACGCGTCCACCACCTTCGGATCGAACTGGGTGCCGCGCCCGGCGCGGATCTCGATCCTGGCGTTCTCATAACTCGCCGCCGAGCGGTAAGGACGGTAGGACGTGATCGCATCGAACGCGTCTACCACGGCGAAGATGCGCGCCCCGAAGGGTATTTCTTCGCCTTTCAAGCCGCGGGGGTAACCACCTCCATCCCAGTGCTCGTGATGGGAAAACACCATTTCCGCAGGGGCTTCCAGAAAACGGATGCCCGCAAGGATTTGTTTTCCCCATTCGGGATGCTTGCGCACGATCTGCCACTCTTCACTGGTAAGTTTCCCGGTTTTATGCAGGATCGAATCGGGAATCCCGATCTTGCCGATATCGTGAAGCAGCGCGCCGCGGCTGATCTCCTGCATTTTCTCCGCAGGAACGCCCAGCCGCTCTGCCAGCGCTTGCGTGTAAGCCACCACGCGCTGGGAATGGCCTTCCGTTTCGCGGTCGCGCGTATCGAGCGCCACGGCCAACGAACCCAGAGTTCGGTCGTAGGAGTCTTCGAGATCGTCGATCAGTTTGATGCGCTCCAGCGCTACCGCCGTGTGATTGGCGATGGCTTGGGTCAGTTCGAGTTCATCCTGGCTGAACGTGCGCGGGGTGAGACTCGCTACCGACAAGGCGCCCACCGGCCGGCCCTCGATCACCATCGGCGCGCTCAGCAAACCTAGGATGCCTAGCTTGCTGGCGGCCGGTGGAATGCTGAAACGGGTTTCCCGGCGAATGTCTGTCGAGGTAATGACTTTGCGTTGCCGCATGGCGTACCCGGATGCGGTGTGTGAATCCAGTGGATAACGCAGGTTAAGCAGGTCCTGGGATAAACCGATCACAGCCATGGTTTGAAATTCGTTTCCGCCTTCCAGCATCATCACCGCGGTGCCGCCGTCGACCTGGGTGGCGCGGATCACTTCGTGGAGGGCGCGCTCCAACACCGAGCGTGTATCCATGGTGCTCATGAATGTGTCGGAGAGGTTCACCAGGGCCTGGAGTTCCTGAGTGTGCTGTTCGATGCGCCGGGCATGATCGCGCACCGAATCGATCATGTTATTGAACGCGTTGGATAGTTCGCCGAACTCATCCTTCCGGTTCAACCCCACTTTTATGGACAGATCGCCGCTCCCTACCCTGCGGGCCGCGCGGGTGAGTTCGTGCAGTGGGTCAGTCAACGAGCGGGCCAGCACAGTCGCCACCAATAGGGCCACGAGCAGCACAAACAGCGCAGCGGCAATCCAGCTGCTGCGCAGCTGTTCCACGGGGGCCAGCGCCTCGGCGCGGTCCTGCTGGATCAAGAGTCCCCAGTCGAGCTGCGGAATGCGCCTGTATCCGCTCAATACCGTGGCGCCCTTGTAATCTGTGGTCTCCAGGATCTGGTTGCGTGCGGAGGAAATACTGGCGGACCTCACCTCCTCCAACTGGCTTTCAGGCAACGTAAGCCTGAGCGGCTGGCTTTCATCGAACCTCAACGGGCTGGCAAAGACCCACTCGCCGTCCCTTTCAGTTACCAGAAGGATCTCGCCTGTTTCTCCGCTGGCCGGCCAGGCGGAGATCAATGGATATAGGCTTTGCTCCAGGTTAACGCGAATGATCACTGCCGAATTGATGAGTTCCATCGGGATCATCGCCGCCGGGTTCACCTGGTGAATCGCATGCCCAAAGGACATTTCGGGGTAACCGTTTCTGGTATGGATATTTTCGATGTATCGTTCAGTCTGGGAAGCAAACGTTTGCGAAACGGCCTCCCAATCGGCCACATTCTCCCCGACCCGTTCGGGGTCCGTGGAAATGAAAATGTTTCCTTCCCTGTCAACGAAGAGAATTTCGACATAGCCAGCGCGGGCATTTTGCAAACTGATCAGATTTTCGGTAAGGAAGTTGGCGAAGGCGTCCCTCAATGCTTCGTCGGCATTCGGGTTGAGGATCGTGGTGATGTGTTCCTGGTTCAGGAAGTTATTCGCCAGCAGCAGCGTATCTGAGATCACCAGCGAACGCCACTGCATCACTTCGGTGTGTTTCAGATCCGCCACAGCGTTCAAGTTGGCGTCCAGGCGCTGGAAAACCGTCTCGCGCGCCGTGCGGTAAGAAAATGCAACGATCAACGCCACGGGCAGGATGGCCATGAATAGCAGGGCCACGGAAACGCGCCAGCGCGTGCTGCCAAGGAAACCCAATCGATCTCGAAGCTTGAGCCTGTCCACGTGTGCGTCTCGGCTCAGCTTCGATATACCCCGACGCGGTTCCTGCCGCCCTGCTTCGCGTCATAAAGCACTTTATCCGCCTGGGTGATGAGCTGGTCCAGGGTGATTTCGTCCCCCGGGCGTCCCGAATAGCAGGCCACTCCCAGGCTCACAAAAGAACGCACTTCTTCAGCGCGGATGGAATTGATCAACTCAGAGGAAGAGTAACCGCTGCGGATGCGCTCGGCCACTTCTTCGGCCACGCTGAGATTGGCGCCGGGAAGCACCAACAGGAATTCGTCGCCGCCCCAGCGGCCGGCCCAATCGTACCGGCGACAGGACTCGCGGATCACCCTGGCCAATTCAATGATCACCTGATCGCCTTGCTGGTGGCCGAGCTTGTCGTTGACTATCTTGAGGTTATCCAGGTCGATCACAATGATGCATACTGGCCGCTTTTCCCGCTGCGCGCGATGCCATTCGGCATCCGCATGTTCGGAAATGGCGCGGCGGTTCAGCAATCCCGTAAGGTGGTCCTGCATCGCGAGCGTTTCCATCTCGTCCAGCGAGAACTTCAGCTGCGCCTCCAGCCGCTTGCGTTCGCTGATATCACGGATGGCCGCAGAGATGAGCACACCTTCGTCCGTATCCAGCGGGCTCAATGTGACCTCCACGGGGAACTCACTACCATCCTTGCGCAGTCCGAAAAGATCGAAGCCGGGCCCCATGGCTCGCGTGTGCGGCGCAGCGACATAACCGCCGCGGTGCTTCGGGTGCAGGTCGCGGAAACGGGCCGGCATGAGGTTTTCCACCGCTTGGCCGAGCATTTCATGCCTGGTGTAACCAAAGAGCACCTCAGCCTGAGCGTTCACCAACGTAATCACACCATCCGGGTTGACGATCACCATAGCGTCCGGGGCGGCTTCGAGCAAGCCGCGGAACTTGGCTTCGGCTCGCTTGCGCTCGGTCACATCGCGCGCCACGCCAAGGTAGTGAAGGATCTGTCCTCGGTCATCCTTCACCACCGTGGCATTGAACTCCACCTTGCGCGGCACGCCGGCTTTGGTAATGAGAGTGCGCTCAAAGAGCGGAGTAATATCTTCACTCTTGAGGTCGCTAAAGTTCTGGCGCACGTTCTCCCTTTCTTCCGACGGAACCAGATCTTGATATGGCTTCGCGATTAATTCTTCGATCGCGTAACCAAGCATGTCGGCGGCTCGCTGGTTCACACTGGCAATCTTCCCATCTAGAGCGACGACGAAAATGGCGTCATTGGTCCTTTCAAATAGGGCGCGATAGCGCCCCTCATTTCGCCCCGCTTGTCGCAATGATTCGCTAATCGATCGATTCGCCCAGAAGATCAATAGGCCCGCCATCAGCAGGATCACGGAATGTATAAGCCAGCGCATGGTGATGGGTTCGGAGATCACCGGGCGCGGCAGCATCCAGTTCATTTGCAGAGCCAGAACAGCAAAGTTGAACAGAATAGTCAAAGCAGCGAAGACGAGCGCTGCCCGTCCACTGAGTATGAGCCCCACGGCAAACACGAGCAAGATCTGGGAAAACAAGGAGACGCTGCCCAGTCCGCCGGAAATGAAAACCGTACCTGAAAGGATGAACCAGTAACCAATTGTCAGGAATTTGGCTGTCGAAACTGGGCCTGCATGCCTCAGGACCAATAGGAGGACAAGATGAAAGAACAAAATTCCGGCAATCAAGGCTCGTCCCGGAAAGCCCCCCGGGTTGAGAATCATCGATGCTGCGAGTAAGAGAATAAGCAGGCCGCTGCTGATCAGCAGGATGGCATTAAATACCTGCGATTTGCGGTCCAAACTGGAATCGCCCCACCTTGGCGCCCGAAGTGCTGCCTGGATGCCCTGGAAAAAGTTCATAGAATCGCGAAAAATCGGTTTAGGCTAAAAGAGCCGCTTCTCCGACCCGCAAGTTGCTTGCCTCCCAGAATTATCGTTGATTTAGAGCCGTTTTACAAACAGTATTTCGGTACCCGTTATTCCCTGGCGAATCCCACCTTATCGCGGCCCGCCTGCTTGGCGCTGTACAGCGCCTTGTCAGCCCGGGCCAGCAGTTGTTCCAGGGAATCACCCGCGCTATCCGAGATGGCCAGCGCGGCTACCCCGAGGCTCATACGCAGGTCGATGGGCCGCCCCTCGATCATGAGCCTGTTTTGCTGCACGCGCGTCCTCAGGCGCTCGGCAATCGTACGGGCCTCATCCAGCTCGGTCCCGGGCAGGATGAGCAGGAATTCGTCGCCGCCCCAGCGCCCCAACCAGTCATAGCGGCGCATGCCGGCGCGCATAAGTTCCGCCAGATGAGTGAGTGCCAAGTCCCCGGCAAAATGGCCGTAAGTGTCGTTCATGTCCTTCAGATGATCCACATCGATCAACAGCAGGCTCAACGGGCGCATCTCCCGCTGGGAGCGTTGCCATTCCGCTTCGGCATGCTCCATGATGGCGCGCCGGTTGAGCAGACCGGTCAGCGGATCCGTCATCGCCTGCGCTTCCATTTTCAGCAGATTCTCCTCGAGCTGCTTGCGCAAGCGAACCTCTTCGTCGATGTCCCGCCCGACGGCCTGGATCTCGATGAGTTCGCTGCGTTCGTTGAACATGCCCCGGTCTGTCCACTCCATCCAACGCAAGCTTCCGTCGTGGCGTTTATTTTGTTGCTGACTGATGGCCACGGGCTGCGCCGCTCGCAGGGAAGCGATTTTGGCGCGTACTCTTTCGCGGTCTTTTTCGATCACGTTATCCAAAAGAGACCAATCAATCGCCTTTTCCGAGTCGATCCCAAAGAATCGGCGGTAGGCCGCGTTCGCAAAGGTCATCTCGCCGCTAGGCGTATA
>JBOGUK010000178.1:0-27796 GCA_050695915.1 Anaerolineales bacterium | reverse complement strand
AGCTTGCGCCGCCAGTCGCGAGCCATTCTTCCAACGTTGAGCTTCTCGCGCGGCCGGCGAGCGCGTCGGCGTAGATGTTTGCCCCCCAATAAACGTAATCGACAGTTTCCTGTGCCCACATGAACTGGGGGCGGTAGGCGCCACCGATGCCACCGTTATATCCGGCTAGCGCCAGGGATGCATCCCCTTCGAATTTATCCAACGCGCGACGCAAATAGTTCAGTCCGCGACTCGCATTGGTGTCCGGAGCAAAAGGTTTTTCGCTCTCTGCAAAGTGGTAAGGCATGACCTGGAAAAGTCCCATTGCGCCTGCAGGAGATATTGCGAGGGGGTCCCCGCAGGATTCGATTTGCATCACAGTAGCAACCAAATTGGGATCGAGGTGGTTTTCAGCAGACCAGCGGAGGATTTCAGATTTCCATTGCTGGACCTGCGGCGTGAAAAACTCAGCGAGGTCGCCTGTTTCTGTTTTCGAGGTTGCAGCCGACGCGGAAATTTGGGTTAAACCAAAGAAAAGAAGCGCACCGAAAAAGGCAACACTGAATGGAGGCCATAGGAATATAGCCAGACAGCCGAACCCAGTGGGTTCGGCTGTCTCTTCGGGAAGGAGCTGCCGTGGCATAAAAGCGAATGGACTTTTTACGTGGCCGGGAGATTGCTTCGCCTCGTCACGCCTGCCATTGGCAGGACATACTCGCTCCCAATGACGGAATCGACCTGGTGCCCATTCTGTGCGACAAGGCCCTGGTACATTGCGGGCTGCGCGGCGCGTCCATTTTGGGACGGCACGGCGCGCCGCTGGGTGGGCGGCATGTTGCGCTGCGGCGGCGTGGCAAACAGCTTGCCGCCAGCGGTAATCAACGTGCCGATCACCAGGACGCGTATCAACCACACCATCACGGCGACAAAGGCCGGCACAATCTGCAGAAGCGACTCACGGTTGACCAAGGCGTTACCCAGACTTCCATGGTTCAAGATGGCGATGGAAACGCCCCACCAGGTGAGCATGGCGTTCATTGTTGCTGCCAGCAGCCAAGCGGCGAAGAGATACCAGATCTCAAGCCCTTGTCTCGAGCGCAGGTCGGTGCCGTTGCTGAACATATGGGCAATGCCGGCAAAATCGATGGCGCAGAAAGCTAAGGCCAGGATGGTTGCCCAGCCGATGCCGCCAAATCGCAGGTCGCCAAGCAGATCACGCAGTGCGAATTCAGTGGTGCTGTAATTGAAAGCCTCAAAGGCCACCAGCGCCCCCATGACCAGCAATCCCCACACCAGGTTGCGTTGCAGCCTGGCTGGTATGTTGAACTGTGCCAACAACCCCTTGTTGAGTAATCCTCGATTGACCATGTCACTCCTTTTGCCCACCCAGGGCAGAAACATTTGTTCTAAAGGAATCAGAGTATAGAACAGAAGTGCTAGAAGAGTCAACGCCGAGTGTGGGGGTGGGATGGGTTTGGCACGGAAAATGTGGGGGTGTGAGCCCAACAAAGAAGAGCGGGCAATAACACGCCCGCTCTTTTAAGTGGCGCAAATCCCTTACGCCTTCCGGGTTCGCTTTCCAGCAGCCTGGCGATTCGCAGCCGCAGGCTTCGGGGCCAGTACGGCGTAAAAAGCGATCACCACGGCCCCAATCAGCACTGCGCCAACCATTAGCCATGGGAGCATACGCGGTATCCCAAAGAGGGTCGGCAGCCCCGGGCGCATTCTTAAGGGCAGGCGTCCGAAAGGCTGTCCGTAGCGGAAGGCGCGCAACCTCTCGGGAAAGTTCTCCATTATGCGAGCCAGCCCGTCCGCCTGAAACACCCCATGCTGGTATCCCACACGATAGGCGATCGCTCCTACTACCACCAAGGCGCCAAGCATGACCAGTACGATCAACAACTTTCTTGCATTCGACATAACATCCTCCATTCTTGATTTACAGGCAGAAATTCTGGCAATCTGAGGGCGAAGCCCGATGAAGTCTTCGGGAGATTTTTGGAGAGGTCAAGCCAGTCTTACGGTTGTCGCCTTCAAAAACCCTTCGCTCCGCTCAGGGTGACAGCAAAAACTGTTATTCGGTCCTCAAGGCTTCAACGGGCTGCAAATTCGCGGCGCGGTTAGCCGGATAGATACCGAAGAAGACGCCGACCGCTGCGGAGAATGCCGTGGCCAGAAGGACCGAATCCAGGCTCATTTGAGCATTGATGGTTGCACCGCCTGGGCCCGAAATGCCACGGATAAAACTCGAAATCACCCAACCTGTTGCAATCCCGATGAATCCTCCGGCGAGACTTAGCACTGAAGATTCGATCAAGAATTGCGACAGGATGTCACCCTTGCGCGCGCCAAGCGCCTTGCGCAAACCGATCTCACGCGTGCGCTCGATCACCGAAACCAGCATGATATTCATGATCCCGATGCCTCCAACCAAAAGGGAAACTCCTGCGATCCCACCAAGAACCAGCGTGAAAGTATTTGTAATGCCTTGGACCGTCTCCAAAAGATTTTGTGTACTGGCCACCGTGAAATCCTGCTGGCCCAGATTGGAGATGTGCTGAGCTCGCAGGATCTGCGTCACCTCATCCGTGGCTGCGTCAACCGCATCGGTGCTTACCGCTTGCACATAGATCTGGTCCACCTCGCCAAAGCCTGTGCGCAGGAATAGCCGCCCCCGCGCCGTTGTGTATGGGACGATGACACGGTTGTCGGCGCTACCGAAACCCGCATCGCCCTCCTCTTCAAGGATGCCGACCACAGTGAACGGCTGCCCGTTGATGCGTATCCTGGAGCCCAACAGTTCTGTGTGGGTGGTTTCCAGACTTTCGACAACACCGGAACCAACGATCGCCACCGCGTCGGCGCTTTCAATTTGTTCGTCAGTGAAAAACTGCCCTGTGGCCAGGGTGATACCCTGCATATCGAAGTATTCGAGATCCACGCCGAGCGCGCTGGAGTTAGCACTTATCCCCGGAAGCGAAACCTGAACCCCACCCTGCAACACGGGGGTGACTGCTACCACCGAGGGCGCCCGCGCCGGGTCACGAAGGGCCTCCACGTCCTCCAGCGTAAGGGGCTCGGGATTGTTCGCCTCCCCGCCCGGGTTGATGTACAGGATGGTTGCACCGATGCCTTCGATCTCGCTTGTGATTGACGACTGCGCGCCTGTGCCAATGGCCAGCATGGAGATCACAGCCGCTACTCCGATCACGATGCCCAGCATCGTAAGTGCGGAGCGCAGCTTGTTGGCGCGGATGCTCTCCAGCGCGTCCAGGAATGATTGTCGGAGTTCCATGGCTCAGCCTTCACGCGTCACGCCGTCACGTATGTGAACCGTGCGCTGGCAGCGTGCGGCGATCTCTGCATCATGCGTGATGATGATCAGTGTGGTGCCGAGGTTTGCGTTCATGTCTAGCAGCAACTTCACGATCTCTTCCCCCGAGCGCGAGTCTAGATTGCCCGTCGGCTCGTCGGCCATTATGATGGCAGGGTTGTTCACGATTGCCCGGGCAATGGCCACGCGTTGCTGCTGCCCGCCGGAGAGTTCATTGGGTCGATGCTCCATGCGATCGGAAAGTCCCACGGAGCGCAGGGCTTCCTGGGCGCGCTCCCGGCGGTTGGCGCCGTTTTGCCGCGAATAACGCATCGGCAGCTCCACGTTCGCCAATGCGGAAGCACGCGGCAGCAAGTTGAAGGTCTGGAAAACGAAACCCACCTTGCGATTGCGAATATCTGCCAGCTGCTCGTCATCCAACATGGAAACCTCTTCGCCGTCCAACATGTAATTTCCGGACGTCGGGCGATCCAGGCAGCCCAGGATGTTCATCATCGTGGACTTCCCTGAACCCGAGGGGCCCATGATGGCTACAACCTCTCCGGACTTCAGGCTGAGCTCAGCAGTTCGCAGCGCTTGCACCTCTATATCGCCCATTCGATAGAGTTTGGATAGCCCGCTGGCCTCAACTATATTTTTTTCAGTCTTGCCCATGGCGCGCCTCACGGAAAGCTCTGGAAGCTGGGGCCGCCATCCGATGATCCAGTAACAGGGCCGGGTCTGACTCCTCCAAGGAAGAAGCCACCAGGGCCAGTTGGTTCATCGGTCGGCGGATTGAGTACGATCCGATCGCCCGGTTGGATACTCCCGGTAACCATTTCGCTGTGAGTTGATGAAGAAGCGCCGAGTTCAACCTCCACGGGGATCAGCGAACCATCGCTGCCCAGGAGGTACACAAGCTGCCGCCCGTCCTCCAAGCGCACGGCCTGATTTGGGATCAACAGTGCTTCCTTACCCGTGCTGGTTTCGATCTCAACAACAGCGGTCATGCCCGTTTTCATCTGCTCATCCGGCTCAAGGATTTCCACCACCACCGTGTAGGTGACCACTCCGGATGACGAATCACCGATGGAACCCACCTTCGCCACTTCTGCTTCGTAAACCGCATCTGGAACCGCGTCGAGGATTACGCGGGCAGGCTGGCCAACCCGAACCTGATTGATATCCAGTTCGTTCACTTGTATTTGGACGAAAAATGTGGCGGGTTTTTGCAGCTCAAAGGCCGCCTCTTCAGCTTCGATGTAATCTCCCACCTGCGGATGCACCAAAGTCACCACCCCATCAAAGGGCGCCACGATCAATCGTTGACTCAAATTTGCTTCGGCCGCAGCCACCTGGGCTTTGGCCGCGGCGATTTCAGCTTCGGTGGGACCGGCCAACAAGCGCTCGTATTCGCCCTGCGCCGCGTTAAAGATCTCCTGGGCTACGGCTAGCTCCGCGGCCGCCACCGCCAACTGGGTTTCGGCGGCTGTGCCCGCCAATGCGTTGTATTGGCGCGCCGCTACGTCGTACACGGACTGCGCGTCGGCCAGCGCTTTCACCGCGCGAGCGCGGTTTTCATTTTCCCGAGCGCGGTTAGCATAACGTTCGTATTCTTTGAGGGCCTGATCGAGCTTTTCGCGCGCAAACATCACGTCCACATAGGCATCTTCGATATCCAGATCGTCCGCCGGCGAAAGCAGCGAATTGTAGGTGTATAGGGCCGTTTCGTACGCATCCTGCGCGTCGGCTACAGCCTTTTGCGCTTCAGCCAGCGCCACACCTTCATAAGATGCGTAAAAATCCTCCAACGCCTGCTGCGCTTCCAGAAGTTCAGATTGTGCACCGATGACGGATGCCGGCACGGAGTTCAGCTGCAATTCGGCCAGCACATCCCCGCGTTCCACTTCCTCACCTTCGCTCACGTAAACCGTTTCGACGATCCCACTGGTTTGCCAATTCAAAATGGATGCTTGCCCGGCTTCCACGCCGCCTGTGGCGGCGATGGTTTCCACCAGGGTCCCAATTTCAACCATCGCGGTCTGATAACTTCCCGCGGTTTGGAAACGGGCCTGGCGTCCGCTCACGAAGCGATAAGCGCCGAAGGCGACCAACAGCACAACTAATCCAACGCCTGCACTGACAAGGATCTTCCTGCGATTTGGGCCTTTAAGTTCTTTTGCCAAACGGCTGGCTTCCCAAAATGTTTTGATTCTTTTCATTACGACTTACTCCTGCTATTGGCTCAAATAATCTGTAAGAGTTACGGAAACCGCGAGCGATTCGGCAGTTTCTAACTGATAGCGCACATCCACCGCATCACCTACCTGGATAACAACGGAAGCGCCAAAGGTGATGAAGCGTGTGTTTGCGTCAATTGCGAACGTCATTTCTTCACCGTCCCTTTGAACAGTGAGACTATCCTCGTTTAGCCCGCTGACCTCTCCTGCGGACGATTCGCTAAATTGCGGTTCGCCTTCGATAACGAAAGGCGCTTGCTGGTTTCCGTTAAATCGCGGCGGTCCATTCACGAAAAATTGTCCTCGCCCGGTAAATCGCCCCGCGAAAAATGCCAGCGCCAGCAAAACGATTCCCCCGGCAATAAGGAGTGCTTTTCTCATCATTCAACCTCCAACATTTTGACGAAAGCATAGCGGTGGGGCGTGGACGTTTCCAGTGGGCAGCGTCATCTATTGACGCTGTCAAACATGACCGCAGTCATCTTAGCGAGCGGCAAAGATGACGCGTGCAGGTGTTTTGGATGAATGCGGCGTGCTAAGATAATTCGCAAGATGATCGAGCCTGGTTTGCTGCGTGTTTTCCGCGGCTATGCGGTTTTGCGTCTGGCGCTGGTGGCGCCGGTCTTACTTCTGGCCTTGCCTGCTCCGCTGGCCGGGCGCCTGATTTTTGTCCTGGGGCGGGAAATATTACTGATTTACGGTGGCACGATCCTGCTCATGATCCTGCTTGTTGCCTATTTGTTTTCAAGCAGGCTGCAAAGCAAGTTGGGTCGCCTTTACATTCCAATCGCCCTTCTAGCGGCGACCGCTGCCCTGATCCTCGAGCAGTATTTCTTTACTCCGCGCGCAGTGATCTGGCAGGCCGATTCCTTCCTATTCATATTGTTGATCCTGGTAGCCTGGCAGTACGATTTCAAGGCCGTTTTGCTCTTCGTATTCGGAAGCGCTGCGCTGGACTACCTCTTGAATCGAACAGTAGGACCAACGGTATTTTTCACATCCGCGACGGTTCCCCAGGTCAGCACCTCAATTGGCCCGGCAAACGTCGTGGTGTTCTATGGACGCCAGTTCGTGCGCAGCCTTTCGCTGCTCGTGGTGGGCTTCGTGATCACCAGCCTGGTGAGCGCCCAGCGGCAGCAGCGCAAAGAGTTGGCTGCCGCCAACCAGGCCTTGGTTCAGCACGCCGAAACCCGCGAACAATTGGCCACCAGCCGCGAGCGCAATCGTCTTTCCCGCGAGCTGCACGATACGCTGGCCCACACCTTGAGCGGACTCACCGTACAGCTGGAAGCGCTGCAAACTGCCTGGGCGAAAATGCCTGCCCAGGCCGCGGCCATGGTTGAAAAGATGGTTGCGGCGACGCGCAGCGGGTTGGACGAAACACGCCGCACCCTGAAGAATCTGCGCGCCTCGCCGCTCGAAGAGTTGGGTCTGGCGCTCGCAGTGCAGCAGCTTGCCGAAGGCGCCGCGGCGCGTAACAATCTGCAGCTCGAATTGCAGGTCGATAAACATATCGAACTCCCGCCCGAAGCGGAGCAATCCTTCTATCGCGTGGCGCAGGAAGCCCTGGAGAATGTGGCACGGCATGCTCAAGCCAAATCCGTTGCAGTGAAATTGCAACGCATGGATGGCGGCGTCGAACTGCAAGTTAAGGACGATGGCCTGGGCCTGGCGAGTGAGTCTGCAAAAGGCGAACGTCTCGGGCTCACACTTATGAAGGAGCGCGCCGAGCTGATCGGCGCGCAGTTCACGCTCGAGAGCGAACCGCGGGCCGGGACTCTGGTGCGCATGGTGTTTCCCACATGACTATCCGTGTGGTGGTGGTCGACGACCAGGCTGTGGTACGCGAGGGGTTGGAATTGATCTTAAACGCTGACCGCGAGATCCAGGTAGTGGGCCTGGCTGACGATGGACAAAGCGCGCTCGACTTGGTGGCTGCGAAAAAGCCTGATCTGGTGCTGATGGACCTGAACATGCCCGGTATGAATGGTATCCGCGCCACGGAACTGATCCGCCGCGATCACCCGAGAGTGCGCGTGCTGGTGCTCACCACATTTGGCGAGGATGAATGGCTGCTGGATGCCGTACGCGCCGGCGCCGATGGCTATCTATTAAAGGGCACCAGGCGCCAAGAGATCATCGAGGCGGTGAAAGGGACCGTGGCCGGTAAGTCTTACGTCGATCCCGAAGTGGGAGGCAAGCTGCTAAAGCAAGTGGGCGAAGCGCGCCCCGCTCCAACCACGTTTGCACACGACCTCAGCCCGCGCGAAATGGATGTACTCAAGCTGATGGCCAAAGGGCTGAGCAACAGGGAAATCTCGGCCCGCCTACACCTGACGCTAGGCACCGTACGCAATTACGTGAGCGAGATCCTGGCGAAACTGGAAGTTGCAGACCGCACCCAGGCGGCGCTGCTAGCTGTGAAATACGGGTTGGTGGATTAGAGAACAACCGCGCCAGCGGCCGTTGAATTAATCCAGGTAATACGTCATGCGCTGCAGGTGGATCGAGGGGTCGATGTTCTGCACGCGCACACCGACTGGAACGTTCAAGTTCACAGGCGCATAGCTGAGTATTGCCTTGATACCGGCGTCAACCAACTGGTCAGCCACTTCCTGGGCATGGTTGGCAGGCACCGCGATCATGGCCATTTTGATGCCGGCGGCTTCGATCTCCTCTTTCATCATCGCGCTGTCTTTGATGACAAATTCACCGGCCTGCGTGCCGATCAACTCGGGCTTGCTGTCGAAGATCATCTTGATGTGGAAGCCGCGCTCGTTGAACCCGTTGTAACCGGCCAGAGCGCGCCCGATGTCCCCGGCGCCCACGATGGCGATCTCCCAAACGCGGTTCACTTTGAGGATGTCGCGTAGTTGGTTAGACAGGAACTCGATACTGTAGCCGGTACCCTGCTTGCCGAATTCGCCGAACTGCGAAAGGTCTTTGCGGATCTGCGCCGCGGAGATGCCCAGTCGCTCGCCCAACTCCTGTGACGAAGTCACCTGGCGGCTCTCCAGGCTCATCTGCAGCAGAGCGCGCAGGTAAACCGGTAACCTGCCAATGACAATGTCGGGGATCTGTTTGGCCATAGCTGCTCCGCCTCCTGCGGTTAAATCTATCACTAGTGGACTATTTGTGCAAACGCGTACAATGACTTTACAAGCGGGGTGCAAGCTGCCCGGGTGGTTATAATCCGCGGGCTATGGACCAGAATTTCGTCGACGAGGTCGAGATCGACGTGCACTCCGGCAAGGGCGGCGACGGCATGGTGCACTTCCGCCGCGAGCTCTACGTGCCCCGCGGCGGCCCCGACGGCGGCGATGGCGGGCGCGGCGCCTCCGTGGTCTTCACCGTGGATCCATCACTGCGCACGCTCTACAGCTTTCGCCGCAAACGAAAATTCAAGGCGGATGATGGGCGCCCTGGCGGCCCCAGCAAACGCAGCGGCAAATCGGCGCAGGATTTGATCCTGAAGGTTCCGGCAGGAACCCTGGTTTATGACCTGGCGGACGGGCGCCTGATTGGCGACCTCACCGAAGTCGGGCAAGACCTGGTGGTGGCGAAGGGCGGGCGCGGTGGGCGCGGCAACCAGCACTTCGCCAACTCGCGCAACCAGGCGCCGCGCATCGCCGAGAAGGGTGAGCCGGGCCGCAAGCTGCAGCTGCGCCTTGAACTCAAACTTATCGCCGATATCGGCATCGCGGGCGTGCCCAACGCGGGCAAATCCACTCTGCTCGCCGCGCTGACCAACGCCAAGCCGAAGATCGCCGACTACCCCTTCACCACGCTACAGCCCAACCTCGGCGTGGCCGCGCTGGATGAGGAGACCAGCGTGGTGCTTGCGGATATCCCAGGGCTTATCGAAGGCGCACACAAAGGCGTGGGACTGGGGCACGATTTCCTGCGCCACATCCAGCGCACGCGCGTGCTAATCCACTTGCTGGACGGACTTGCTGAAGATCCTGTCGCCGATTTCGCGCAGGTCAACAGCGAACTGGCCCTGTTCGATGCGGAGCTGGCCAAGAAGCCGCAGATCGTGGCGCTGAACAAGATCGACTTGCCCGAAGTGAAAACTCGCTGGCCGCAGGTGGCCAAGGCGCTGGAGAAACTGGGTCATACGCCGCTGGCCATCTCGGCCGCGACCGGCGAAGGAACCCGCGATCTCCTCGGCATGGCAGTGGAACAACTTGCGAAGCTGCCCGAGCCCAGGGAAACCGATATTCCCGTCTACCGGCCTGCGGAAGATTTTGGCGAGTTCCACGTGGAACGTGAGGGCGATGGCTGGCGACTGCGCAGCGCTTCACTGGAGCGCGCCGCCGAAATGACCTACTGGGAGCATGACCAATCCGTGCGCCGCTTCCAGCGCATCCTACGCCAGCTCGGGGTGGATGTGGCGCTGCGCGAGGAAGGCGTGCAAAGCGGCGATACGGTTTACATCGGGGAAAATGAATTAGTGTGGGAGGAGTAAAACGGGCGGTGTCATTCCCGGGTGATTCGGAGGATCCTTCGCGACGGAAAGCATGAGCAAAAGCTCCTGCTTTCCTGCTCAGGATGGCACAGGAAACGGCGTTCTTTGAGGGTGTAGCGACTAATTGTCTGCCAATCTGAAATATTCATCCATGATGGGCCGCACCGAGTTGATGTCGGGCACGGCGTAAGCCAGGCGCCAGAAGAATTCCTCAGAATCAACAAGCCTGCCATTTGCTACCGTGAAGTATTCACGCAAGAAACCAAAAAAGGCTTCGTCGCCCATCGCGCCGCGCAGCTCATGCAGGAACATGGCGCCGTTCAGGTACACCGCGCCGACGTACGCTTCAAAATTCGTTCTTTCGTAAATAGTTAAGTCGACGGGGCCATTGGGGGAATGACTATTGACGCGAAAATCCCACCACCAGTCCGTGAGGTTGGGATGGGCGCGTTCGTAAAAGAGAAATTCGCTGTATGTGGAGAAGGCCTCATCGAGCCAGGGCTCGACGGCCTGATTATTCCCAATCGCGCCGAACCACCAATTGTGGGCCGTTTCGTGCGCGCTGAGCGTAATGAGATAATTTCCGGGGCTGTAGTTGTAGGTGAGGAAATAGAATTGGTCCAGGAAATAAATGGCGTCGGATTCCATCCCATCGGGAAATTGCGCCTCAACAACGCTCAGTCTTCCATAGGGATACTCGCCGAAGAGATCCGAATAGATTTCCAGTGCCCGCGAACTGGCTTCCAGCGAAGCCTCGGCGGCGTCGCGATGCTCTTCGAAAAAGTAGATCGTGATCGGCGTGTTTCGGCTGACTGTGTTCAACGTTCGGTATTGCCCGCTCACAGACCAGCCGAAGCGCCGCGCGTTCTGCAAGTTGAAATGCCAAACATCACCTTCGCGAATTGCGGATGCGGCGCCTGCCACGACGGCGCCCGCCGGAGCATTTTGCAGCGTGATGCGAACGTCAAAATCGGCGCTGTTGAACGCCAGGTGCTCGCCGACAGGCGCAGGCGGATGGATCACCCAACCCTCGCTATCAACGTAAGGGGGAATGAACGGGTACCAATCTAAAAGGTTGGTCTGGCGCTCGGTCCAACCCAGCCAGCTGGCATGCTGGGGGAGCGCAAGCTCGTAGCGGAGTTCGATGACGGTTTCGTTGCCTGCGAGCAGAGGTTCCCGCAAGGTCACAGTGATGCGGCCGGGTTGGTGAGTGAACGATTCGACGAATTCCCCAGTGAGCTCGACGATGTTGAACCCAGCGCGCAGGTTTTCGGCTTCCACCAGCAATATGATCTCGACCAGCGGGTCGGTGTCATTGTTGACGAAGCTTATTCGTTCTGAGACGGCGAGGAAATGGGCGCTGAAATCCAGCGTTGCGTCTAAGGTGTAAAGGGTTCGCCGGGCCGGCGCTTCGAGCTCGGGAGGCAGCTCCGGCTCGGAAGGAGGCTGTTCTGTTATTGCCGGCGGAATGGCTTCAGGGGTGAGGGACGATTCAGTAGGGGCTTGTCCGCAGGAAATTGCCAAAAGGATGAGTGCGGTCACTCCGGCGTGCTTGTTCATCATTGGAGGATTTTTAGGTCGAAAACCTTGTGCATATCTGCGGATCGCACGCAGGCCTGAAAAAGCGATACCCCGCCTCACTGTCGTATGGGCGAAGCATGCTTCGCCCGTACGGCGACCCGACTCGCCTCTCGGTATGAGTCGGAAAAACATTTTAGGCGGATGGTGAAAACGGCACCCAACTCAGCCGGTGTTGGGCGCAAGGCCCGAGGGTACGGATGGCTTCGAAATGCTCGTCGGTGGCGTAGCCCTTGTGAGAGGCGAAGCCGTAGCCCGGGAAGCGGCGATCAAACCGGGTGAGTTCCGCGTCACGGGCCACCTTGGCCACGACAGACGCGGCGGCGATGCTCAGGCAGCGGGCGTCCCCGGCGACCATGGCGGTCTGTGGCAGAGACACCTTCTGCAGAGTGATATAGTCCAGTAGCAAGTGCTGCGGCGCCTGGGCGAGGCTTCTCAGCGCCCGCCGCGCGGCGAGGTGGGTGGCTGGGACTATGCCATAGCGGTCGATCTCTTTGCTGGTGGCTCGCCCCAGCGCAAAGGCAACCGCTTTTTCCCGGATGATGGGCGCCCAGAATTCGCGCTCCTCAGAGGACATCTGCTTTGAATCGCGCACGCCTTGCAACTCGTGATGAATGTGATCACGTATCGGCAGGATCACTGCGGCGGCATAAACAGGCCCAGCAAGCGCCCCTCTGCCGACTTCGTCAATGCCAGCAACGTAGACCAACCCGGCAGCCCAAAGCTGGGTTTCGAACTCCAGCGTCGGCCACGCGGGAACCGGGGACTCTTTCTGCTTAGGCGTAGATCCCTTTTTTGGCATTGGCGCGAATCTTCAGGATATCGAGGAACATGCGGAACGCGTCTTGCAGTGGGTTCAGACGGCTCTGTCTCCGGTAATACCAAGGGATGGGGATTTCGACAATAGAATACCCACGCAGACGCGCTATGTAAAGCACTTCGATATCGAACGCCCATCCGGTGAGCGTTTGCTTGCTGAACAATTCTTCAGCCACCGCGCCACGAAAACATTTAAAACCGCATTGCGTATCTTGCAGGCCCGGCAGCGACATCACACGGATCATTGTGTTGACTAGGCGCCCGCCGACGTGGCGGTAGTTCGGCTCGTTGTAGCGAACCGCGCCGGGTGCCTCGCGCGAAGCAATAGCGATATCGGAGTCAAGCGAGGGAGGGATGAAACGATTGATCTGATCGACGGGCATGGAAAGATCCGCGTCGAGCATCATGCGGTATTCGCCTGTGGACGCAAGCATGCCTGTGCGTACGGCGATTCCCTTGCCACGTTCCTCCAAGTGGAGCACGCTCATATTCTTATGCGAGGAGGCGAATTGCTCCGCGATCATGAAAGTATTGTCCGTGCTCCCGTTCTCCACGACAAGCATCTCGGCGGAGTAATTTTGGCGGCTGATGAAATCGTGGACCTGCTGCAGGGTATCGGGCAACCGCTTTTCTTCGTTGAAGGCGGGAATGATGAGAGATAGAAAAGGGGTCGGCACGCTGGCGATTATATGGCCGACGATTCCAGCGCGCGCCTTCTCCATATATGCAGCGGCCCGCCCAGCCGCGATGTTATACTGCGCGAAATGCGGGCCCTTGTCCAACGCGTGCGATCGGCCAGTGTTAGCGTGGATGAAAAGCAAATCGCGCGAATCGGCAAAGGATTAGTTGTGCTGTTGGGCGTCGGCCACGCAGACGGGGAGAGCCAGGCGCGTTACTTATCTGAAAAGATCGCCAATCTGCGGATATTTGAAGACGATGATGGGAAGATGAACCGTTCGTTGCTAGAAATCGGCGGTGAGGCGCTGGTGGTTTCTCAATTCACCTTGCACGCTGATACCGCGAAAGGGCGGCGACCAGCTTTCGTAGACGCGGCTGCGCCCGAGCTTGCCAAGCCGCTGGTGGCCAGGTTTGCAGAACTAATGGCCGAACAGGGAGTGAACGCCAAACTTGGTCAGTTCGGAGCGCATATGCTGGTTGAGATCAACAATGATGGGCCTGTGACCATCTGGCTTGAGAAGGACTAAGTTTTCCACAACCCGATGTCGATTTGAACTGCAAGGGCGCCTGCAGCCATTATCATCTCACCCTGCGCTTTGTTTTCAACTCCTCCCGCTCCAATCACAGGAACTTTCACAGTAGCAAGCTCTTGTATCGCCGCCATTGCTTGGGGGAACAGCGCGGGCCCATAGAGCCTCCCGTTAACCAATTCCCCTTTCTTATCCGCGAGCGTGCCACGCGGCGGACCAAGGCTCACCGCTGCGGCGCCTGCCTGGATGGCGGCGCTGCCAAGGTCAGCCGCACGGGGCAAGGGAAGCTGTGCGATCAACGGCAGTTCGCCGCTGGCCGCCCGGATCATATTGATTAACTCTCCTTCTTGAATTTCGGGGGGGAAACCGATTTCGATTGCCATAATGTTTTCGATCTCTTCGAGTCGCAAAACTGATTTGCGCAGTTCATCCTCGTCATTCGCCAGCAGATGAACAACAATCGGCAGATCCGAGCGTTCCCAGGCGTTTACATATTGTTTGATGCCTTTACTAAACCCGGGATTGGGACGACCGGTGTGCAGTAGGACTCCGCCAGGAAACTGAATCATCCGCGTCCCGGATGCTGCGCGCCGCGGGCGGTGACTAATCGGATTGGTGACAAACGCACCGAAATCTTCGAGTGCAGGACCCTGAGGATCCGGTGCGAAGCCAAGGCAGCCAGCCGCGTTCATCCAGGGCGATTTGAATTCGAGCTGCGGAAAGGGCAAATCCATATCAGGATTATAAAGTTGGCCACGGATATAATCCGCGCTGTGCCTGCAAAGCGAAAAACGAAAACGGTTAAGCGCAAGAAATCCGAAGAGGTTCTGAATTTTCGAATCAAGCGCAGCCAGTTCTACGCGGCAGCCGTTCCCCTTGCCTTTCTATTAGGACTGGCCTTTGGTTACGTATCGTGGGGGCTAGAAGATCAGCGCCCGGTAGGCGAGGCGGCAGTGCCCACCGGGGAAAGCAGCGTCGTGAGCGATATCGCCTCCCAGATCGAAAACCTGCCGCGCTACGAAGTGACGATTGAGCCTGATGATCCAGTGTTGGGCCCCGAAGGCGCGCCCGTTACGATTGTTGAATTTTCCGATTTCGAGTGCCCTTTTTGCGAGCGCTATGCTCAACAAACCCACGGCCAACTGCTGGAGACTTATGGTGGGCAGATCAGATTTGTTTACAAGGACTTCCCGATAACCAGCCTCCACGCGCATGCCTTTTCTGCAGCCGTCGCCGCCCAATGCGCCAGGGAACAAGACGCTTTTTGGCCATACCACGACCTTTTATTTAGTGGCGAACTCCCTTTGGGAGCTGAGAGTTACGTATCCTATGCGGAGCGACTCAATCTAAATATGACCGGCTTTTTACAATGCCTGGATGAGGAGCGCAATGCCGATATCGTCCAGGGCGATTTTGACTATGGGATAGAGCTGGGTGTTACATCCACACCCACCTTTTTCATTAATGGCATCGCGCTGGTGGGCGCCCAGCCCTTTGAGCTCTTTGCCCAGATTATTGATTACGAGTTAGCCGTCCAATAATTCTTAGCTGCCCAACGGCTGCTTGAAGTTGTAAATCCCGTTCACTTTACCCCAGCGGCGGCCACATCCGGGACACGCAACGGACTCGTCCTTGAATTCTGGCAGGGCGGTTCCGCATTCGGGGCATTTGAAGAATGCGCCTGAGGCTGCCGCGGATTTGTTCGCGACGGCACGGGCGCGTAAGAAGACGCTCGGCGTAAATTGCCATAGAGCGCCCGTTGGCTGAAACAAGGCGTCCAAGCTAACTAGCAAGCCCAGCGGGAGATTTCGCTTCATCCAACCGATGCGGAAGTGAGACACTGTGAGCTGGCGCTCAATGGTAAATCCGAGTTCCTGAAGGCAGGAGCGCATGGTTTTCGGGTGGAAATCAAAATTCAACGGAATGTATTCCACCGCCGAGAGGTCGAACGGGTTCCATTCCTGTTTCCCGGACCAATACCGCAGGATGGCTTTGAAGTGACGCTTGTTGGCAAACTCGAGAATGAATTTTGCACTCGGCTGCAAAACCTGATTTACCTGCACCAGTGCACGCGGAGCGTCTGCCATGTGATGGATGACGCGGATCATCGTGGCCGCGTTGAAGAGACCGTCTACAAAGGGTAATTTGTAAACATCCGCAGCCACATATATATGATTCTTGTTTGCCCCTAGCCGTTGTTGCGCCTGTTCCAATTGTGAAACGGAAAAATCCATGAGCACGATGCGCTCGAAGCTCTTATAGCGCGGCGTATTGCGTCCAGCCCCCGCGCCTACCTCGAGCAACAATTGGCCGCCCTTGGGTAACAAGCGCCTAATGGCTATGCCTTCGACTCGGTCTTCGTATTGGCGATCCCCCTTTTCCCAGAATCGTTCCTGATAATCCGAGCCCTCGTAATCGCAAACCGGCGGGCGCTCGGATTTGGCGTCAGGCAGCATTCGGCCGGACTTTGATCTCCGTTTTGATGCCCGGTTTCCCGTTGTACCCGCGCCCGATGCCATGATAGGTAAAGCCCAAAGCGTTCATGCTTTCGGGCTGGTAGATGTTGCGGCCGTCCAGGACGACGGGTTGTTTCATGCTGTCGCGGATGCGTTCAAGGTCCAGGTTTTTGAACTCGTTCCATTCAGTAACCACAAGCAGGGCATCCGCGTCCCTGGCAACCTCATAGGCATCCCGGGCCATTTCAACTTCCGGAAGAAGCGCCTTTGCGTTATCCATGGAAACGGGATCGAAGGCGCGCACTTTGGCCCCAGCGGAAAGGAGCGAAGCGGCAATATCCAGGGAAGGCGCCTCGCGCATATCGTCTGTATTAGCCTTGAACGCCAGCCCGAGAAGACCGACGGTCTTGCCGGACAGGTCGCCGAGGACGTGCTTGAGACGGTCGACGATTAAGCCGCGGCGTGAGCCGTTTACTTCCATCACAGAATTGATGATGCGCGGCCGGTGGCCTAGTTCTTCTGCCATAAAGGCTAGCGCCTTCACGTCTTTGGGAAAGCAGGAACCGCCGTAGCCCAGCCCAGCGTCGAGGAATTGCTTACCGATGCGCGGATCGAAACCCATGCCCGCAGCAACTTCTTTCACATCCGCACCGAGCGATTCACAGATATCGGCGATCTCGTTGATGAAGGAAATCTTGGTGGCAAGGAACGCGTTGGAGGCGTACTTGATCATCTCGGCGGTACGTAGGTCGGTGATGACAATTGGGGAGCGCAAGGGCAAGTGGAGCTGCGCCACTTTGTCGGCGGCGTCGCGGTTCAAGGACCCGAGTACCGTGCGATGGGGGCTCATGAAGTCGGCGATCGCCGCGCCTTCGCGCAGGAACTCGGGACATGAGACTACCCAAAGGTCTATTGGCTTGGGCTGCGCGTCTTGAATGATCTCAGCCACCCAGTCACCCGTGCCAACAGGGACGGTGGACTTGTTCACAACAATCAGAGGGGCTTTCATGTTTTCAGCGATGGATTTCGCCGCTGACTCCACATACTTCATATCAGCATCACCGTCTACCCCTGATGGAGTGCCGACGCAAATGAAGACGAATTCGCAATCTTTAAGCGCTTCTTTATAGGAGATGGTGAAACTCAACCGTCCTGCCTTCACATTGCGATTGACCAATTCTTCGAGGCCCGGCTCATAGATGGGCATTACTCCCTTTTTGAGTCCGGCCACGCGCTTTTCGTCGACATCTAGCGCGATGACCTTATTACCCAGGTCACTGAAGCAGGCGGCGGTCACTAGTCCGACATAGCCCACTCCCACTACACTAATTCGTCGCATTCGTTCTCCAATTCAAAATAGGTCTTGCCCTTGCGACAATACGCGAGGCGGGAGCGATTGGTGGGGGAGATTGCTTCGCTCCGCCCGCAATGACGAAGGGTCTGTGAGCGTAATAATATCACCGCGGCCTTGAGTACAAAATCCGCCAAAAGTTCAGCGTTAGAATGGTACAGTGAAAGTTAGATTATGCCTGATTAGTCTATTCGCAGTACTGTTTAGCGCCTGCGGTTCGCAGGAAGGCGATCCGACTTCCACGCCTGAACCCAGCGTCACAGCGGCTCCTACCCAGCCTGCCCCTGCAACCGAAACGGTCATCCCAACAGGAACCCCCATAGCGAAAACCCAGGTCTGTTCACCTTTGGCAGACCATGCCCTCACGGATCTAAGGAAATACATGACCCAACCGTTTGTCGCGCCCCTGGGTGAAAACAAAGAAATGGGACATCACGGGGTGGACTTCGCCTATTACCGGCGCGATGGCGTGGGCGGACACATCATGGGGACGCCTATTCAATCGGTGCTGAATGGAACCATGGCCGGACTAGGTTACAACGATGTATATGGGAACTATTTGATCATCGAAACACAATTTAAAATCCTTCCTGCGGAACTGGCAGCACTTTATGCCATTGAAGGCGGGGAATCGATCTACGTCTTGTACGCTCATATGCAGGACCTGGCGCCCTTCGAAATCCGCGAGCCTCTCGATTGCGGGCAGGTGATTGGACTAGTCGGAGGCAGTGGATCACAGTTTTTCGTCAGTGATCCACACCTTCACATCGAGACGCGCGTGGGACCTTCAGGCATCTTCATCGAACCGATGGCTTATTACGATACCCAGGCGACAGAGGAAGAGAAGGCTGAGTACCTATACTGGCGCACGAGTGAAACCTTCACCCTCTTTGACCCGATGATCCTGCTGGACTACGGAGCACAGTTTGAGGTCATCAGTGGCTAGCCCGCGTACCGTGCGTGCACCGCGCGGGACTCAGTTGGCTTGCAAGAACTGGCAGATCGAGGCCGCCTACCGCATGCTGCAAAACAACCTTGATCCCGAAGTGGCGGAAAAGCCGGAGGAACTCGTTGTCTACGGTGGGCGCGGGCAGGCGGCGCGCAATTGGGAGTCTTTCGATGCCATTTTAGATTCGCTGCGCAATCTGGAGCCCGATGAAACCCTTTTGGTCCAATCGGGAAAACCGGTTGCCATCTTTCGCACGCACACGGACGCGCCGCGCGTATTGATGGCCAATACGAATCTCGTGCCGCACTGGGCCACGCAGCATCATTTCGACGAATTGGCGGCAAAGGGTCTGATGATGTATGGGCAGATGACTGCCGGTTCGTGGATTTACATCGGCACCCAAGGAATTCTGCAGGGGACGTACGAAACCCTTGGAGCGTTGGCCAGGCAGAAAGGTTGGAGTTCACTAAAGGGCAAATTCGTGCTGACTGCCGGGCTAGGTGGCATGGGCGGAGCGCAACCGCTGGCCATTACGATGAACGAGGGGGTGGGTTTGGTCGTGGAAGTTGACCCGGAGCGGGCCAAACGACGCAGAGAAATCGGTTATGTCGATGTGGTGGTGGACACACTCGAAGAGGGGATGACGCTGGTCGAAGAATCGGTTGACAAAATGGAACCCCGCTCAATTGGCTTGATCGGCAATGCAGCGGAAATCTTTCCGGAATTACGGATTCGCGGCGTGATTCCCGATGTAGTCACTGATCAGACTCCAGCGCATGATTTGCTGGCCTACATCCCAGCGGGATTGACGTTGAAGGAAGCAGATGAACTTCGGAACACCGACCCGAGCGCTTACGAAGAACGCTCGCTGGAATCGATGGCAAAGCACGTTGAAGCGATGCTCGCCTTCCAAAAGGACGGCAGCGAAGTGTTCGATTATGGGAACAACTTACGGCAGCGCGCCCTGGAGAACGGTGTCAAGAACGCATTTGATTTCCCAGGGTTCGTGCCGGCATATATCCGACCGTTATTCAGCGAAGGCAAGGGCCCCTTCCGATGGGTGGCTCTTTCGGGGGATCCCGAAGATATATATCGCACTGACGAAGCCATCGAGAAGCTTTTCCCCGACGATGAGCACCTGCATCGGTGGCTGGCCCTGGCGCGCGAACGCGTGCCATTCCAGGGCTTGCCTGCGCGGATTTGCTGGCTGGGTTACGGCGAACGTGCCAAAGCGGGACTGTTATTCAACGAAATGGTTGCCAGCAAGCAATTAAGCGCGCCGATCGTGATAGGACGCGACCATCTCGATTCGGGTTCTGTGGCTTCACCAAACCGCGAGACCGAGGGTATGAAAGACGGTTCTGATGCCGTCTCTGATTGGCCGATACTTAACGCGCTGGTCAACGCGGTTGGGGGCGCCACGTGGGTCTCTTTCCATCATGGCGGCGGAGTGGGCATTGGCTACAGTCAACACGCCGGCCAGGTCATCGTCGCCGACGGGACATCGGAGGCGGCCCGCCGCATCGAGCGGGTGCTGACCACCGACCCAGGTCTGGGCGTCGTTCGGCACGCCGATTCCGGTTACGAAGAAGCGATCGCCGCGGCAAAAAAGCATGGCATCAAGATGCCCATGCTGAAAACCTAATTCTCGTCTTTACGGAGCGCCATTGAAGAAAGCTTCACTCAAAGATTCTCTGCGCTTTCAAATCCCACTGTTTACGCTAATCCGTCTGATCGCCAGCACGGCGTACCGCATGGTGTACCCATTTCTGCCAGCGTTTCGAGACGGGCTTGGCGTGCCGATTGAAACGCTGACGCCTGCCATTGGCAGCCGCTCGTTGATGGCCGCGTTTGCAGGGCCGCTGTTCGCTTCGCTTGGCGACAGCCGCGGGCGGCGCGTAGGCATGCTGGTGGGCATCGGGTTGTTCGTCATTGGAACGGCGGTGGTCGTTTTCTGGCCGACCTTCCCCGGATTTGTAATCGCGCTGATGTTCACCACGGTGGGCCAAGCGACCTTCGGTCCATCGATGCAGGCCTACCTGGGAGACCGGGTCCCCTACGAACAGCGCAGTTTTGCGATCACGCTTACGGAATTAAGTTGGTCGGGCGCATACATTCTCGGGATTCCCTTGATAGGCTGGGTGATTGCACGCGCTGGATGGATCGCACCGTTCCCACTCTTGGGGCTTTTGATCCTGTTCGCCGGCGCCATTCTGGTTTGGGTGGTGCCGAAGGACCCCGCCCATGAAGTGAAAAGGCCCAATCTATTAACTACCTATAGAACTGTGCTGCAATCCCCTGCAGTACTTGCGGCCATCGGGTTTACCATATTTTCGTGCATCGCCAATGAGATCATCAATCTTGTATTCGGCGTGTGGATGGAGGACAGCTTCGGATTGCAACTTACTGCGCTGGGCGCGGCAGCGGCCGTACTAGGCGTAGCGGAGCTAGGCGGTGAAGGGCTGGTGGCGACAATAACCGATCGGCTTGGCAAACGACGCGCCATCTTTATTGGACTTGTGGTAAATTCACTTGCTGTGCTAGTTCTCCCGCTAATGGAAAGCACATTGACCGGAGCGTTAGTGATTTTGTTCCTTTTCTATATCAGTTTCGAGTTTTTGATCGTTAGCGCAATCCCGCTGATGACGGAAGTGCTGCCCGCAGCGCGAGCCAGCATGATGGCGGGCTTCTTTACCAGCGCCTCCATCGGGCGGGCGGCGGCCAGCTTGTTCACTCCCGCCCTTTATGCTCTCGGGTTTGGAATCACAGTGGTGGCTGCTGTGCTAATGAACTTGCTGGCGCTGTTTTCCATCCGCGGATTGCAGCTGCCAAGCGAAATCGTCGCAGAGGCTTAACACGCCAGTGGGTATAATTTTATGACGATGCAATTTCAAAACAGCCTTCTGGTGCTGGCCATGATTTTTTCTCTGGCGCCACTCCCAGTGTCTGCGGCCGGCGCGAGCCAGGATGTGTCCTGTCCAACCAGCGCTTACCAAGTGCGCACTGAAGACTGCCTGCAGACAGGTCCCTGGATCAGCCAGCGCTTGCAAACCGAATACGGTTTGCTTGATCCCGATGAAGTGTTTCCCTCGTTTACGCCTGAGTCCAGCCTGACGCAACTCCCGTTTTACTATGCACGTGTAACCGCGGAACCCGCGCCGATCTATGCTTCACCGGCGGATGCCGCTGCCGGGGAACCCGTCCTGCGCACCATCGAATCGGGGCTGGTATACGTTACCTACCAGGATGTCCAGGAGTTCGGCGGAAAGAACTATTACATGATCAACTTCGGGGAATGGATGCGACGGGGGGATATCACCCCAAACCAAGTGTATTCCCAGTTCATGGGCCTTCAGTTTTATGCAACCCCCTCCCGACCCTTCGGTTGGGTGTTGGAGTATATCCAAGCGCGCACCGCGCCAGGGTTGAATTCGCCCTTGGCAGACAGATTCTTTGATGTGCATGAGATTATCCAAGTTTACGACTTTGCCGAAGCGAATGGGTTGCGTTGGTTCCGCGTCGGCCCGGACCTGTGGCTCGATTCGCGACATACGAAATTAGTTTTCCCAAATACGACGCCTCCGGATGGAGTGGACGGCAACCGCTGGATTGACATTAATCTGCAGGAACAAACCATTGCCGTTTACGATAAGAATCAACTTGTTTTCGCGACACTGATTGCTACGGGTTTGCCTGGCGTATGGACACGCCCCGGCCTCTTCCCGATATACGAAAAACACGAGTCGACCCTGATGCGCGGGTCCTTCTCCGCAGATCGATCCGATTTTTACTTCCTCGAAGACGTCCCGTGGACGATGTATTTTGACGAGGCGCGTGCTCTGCATGGGGCTTTTTGGCGACACCGTCTGGGATTCGAACAGTCGCACGGCTGCGTCAATCTATCCGTGGGCGATTCGCATTGGTTATTCAATTGGGGTGAGATCGGAGATTGGGTTTACGTGCACGATCCATCCGGCCGTACACCGACCGATCCGGCGCTCTACGGATCAGGCGGCGCATAGGATTTGGGCCCTTGCTTGACAACGGCGGCCGATTGGCCGCCGTTTTTTATGCCTATGGTACACTGCCTTCGATCCGTTTTTTATGCTCACTCTTCCAGAAAAGTTCCTTTTTTTTATCGCGGCAGCAATCACGGCGGCGCTGGTGTTGCGCGCGACAGTTCGAATTGTTCGCATCATTGGGCGCGGTCACGGCAAGCCGGACTGGAAGTTAATCCCAAGGCGATTGCTCGACGCGGGAGTTAAAACGGTTGCACTTACACCCGTCTGGCGCAAGCGCCTGCTCACCAGCTTATTCCATGCGATGGTGGTGTGGGCGTTTATGTTTTATTTGTTCGTCAATATTGGCGATGTTCTCGAGGGGTTGATCCCTGGCTTTGTTTTTCTTGGCGAAGGAATTCCTGGAAACAGTTACCGGCTGATCGCAGACGCTCTTAGCGTAAGCGCACTCATTGGGATGAGCGCTTTGCTCATCCGTCGTTTCTTCGTGCGACCCAAGGAGTTGCGCATCCGCGAAACGACGCTTGTGCACCCGAAAGCCCGTGCGGGAATGCGCCGCGATTCACTGATCGTCGGACTATTCATCCTTTTTCATGTCGGCGGCCGTTTTACGGGAGAAACGTTTCAAATCGCCCAGCGTGGCACGGATATGTGGCAGCCGTTTGCGACGGCGGCATCTGGTCTTTGGGCAGGGCTTGGATCACAAGCCTTGGTGGTGGGTGAACACATTGGCTTTTGGCTCGCTATTGGGCTCATCATGGCTTTCTTTCCATATTTTCTATATTCCAAGCACATCCACATTTTCATGGCGCCGCTCAATTTCCTGCTGCGCCCGGAGCGACCCTCGCCAGGTCAGCTCGACAAGCTGAACTTTGAAGACACCACCGTCGAGCAATTCGGGGCGACGCGTCTTGAAGACCTGGCCTGGCACCAGATCCTGGATGCCTATGCCTGCATCATGTGCAACCGCTGCCAGGATGCCTGCCCGGCTTACACCACGGGCAAAGTCCTTTCGCCAGCCGCTTTGGAGATCAACAAGCGCTATTTCATCAACGATGAAGGCGCCAGGCTGGCGAATGGCGAGCCGTCCACGCAGACCTTGTTGGAATTTGCCATTACCGAAGAGGCTGTACTGGCCTGCACAGCCTGCGGCGCTTGCACCGATATCTGCCCGGTGGGTAACGACCCTATGCGCGACATCATGGACATCCGCCGCTCGATGGTGTTGATGGAAAATAAGGCCCCCGACCAGTGGCAGGTGGCTTTCCGCGGCATGGAACGCAATGTGAATCCCTGGAATGTGCCACCCACAGAAAGATTGAAATGGGCGGAGGGGTTGAACGTTCCGACGATCGAGCAGAGTCCCGACGCAGAGATCTTGTGGTGGGTGGGTTGCGCACCGGCCACGGATGCGCGTGCCCAAAAAACGGCGCGCGCCTTGGTGCAAATCCTGGAGGCTGCGGGCGTGAGCTATGCAGTGCTTGGGCAACGTGAGCAGTGCAACGGGGATTCGGCCCGTCGCGCCGGGAACGAGTTTCTCTTCAATGAGCTTGCAACGGCCAACGTAGAGATGCTGAATTCCGTGGAGCCCAAACGCATCCTGACCACCTGCCCTCACTGCATGCACACCATCGAGAAGGAATATCCACAATTCGGCGGCAATTACGACGTGGTGCACCATACCGAGTTCATCGATGAGCTGATCAGGAAAGGTCGGCTCAAGGTGAAAACCGGCCCCGACACACAAACCGCCCTTCATGATCCTTGTTACCTTGGCCGGCAAAACGGCGTTGTGATCGAGCCGCGCCGCATTCTTAATACCGTGGATGTGGACCTTGTGGAAATGGCAAAAAGTCGTAAGCAATCCTTCTGTTGCGGCGCGGGCGGCGCGCAAATGTGGAAGGAAGAAGAAGCAGGCACCTCCCGCGTTAGCGCTGAGCGCATTCGGCAGGCGAAGGATGTGGGCGCAGACACGCTAGCCGTCGGCTGCCCGTTCTGCATGATCATGCTTACGGATGCGGCCAAAAGCGTTGCCCCTGATTTACAATTAATGGATATAGCTGAGCTCGTGGCTCAGAGGATCGCGGAATAATATATGGCGACGAAAGTAACGCTTCCACAAATGGGAGAGGGGGTTACCGATGCGACCATAACCAAGTGGCTAAAGAACGTGGGGGATCAAGTGAAACAATACGATCCGCTGGTGGAAGTGAATACCGATAAGGTGGATACGGAAATCCCGAGCCCAGTAAACGGCACAGTCTTGAAAGTCCTGCACCAAGAAGGCAGCGTGGTTTCTGTTGATTCCATCCTGATGTGGATCGGGGAGCCTGGCGAAGATATCCCCGCAAACGGAGACGGCGGCGCGAGTCAACCGGCCGCTAAAGTTGAGTCTAAATCAGCTCCCGCGAAGCCTGCTGAGGCACCGCAACCTCTTCCCGTTACCCCAGCGGTGCAACCGCTGCCAGTTGCCTCGACCCCATCGCCACGACCGCTCGCAGCTGCACCGGCAGCACCGAGCGCGGCTCCTGTTTCACCGTTGGTGGCGCGCATCGCGGCCGAGAACAATGTGGACCTAGCTGCCGTGCGCGGATCGGGACCCGGCGGACGCATCACCAAAGAAGATGTCATGGCTTACATCCAATCCGGCACCCGCGTTCAGGCACCACCAACCGATGGGCGACCGATAAGTCTTCCGAAATTCGATGGCCAAAATATGGCCACTTTCCTCTCTCCTGTTGTTAAAAAACTCGTACTGGAACACAACCTAGACGTTACGCGAATTCAAGGGTCGGGCGAGGGCGGACGTGTGACTAAGCGCGATATCGAAGCTGTACTCGCGAGCGGGCATGCACCGATGTCTCTCGCACCTACTCAGATTCCGACGCGTAAGCCGCAGTTCCCGCCCGCATTTCTCGACGCGGTGCCTGGGACGGTTATGAAACTAAACCCGGTGCGCAAAGCCATTGCCGAGCATATGGTACGCAGCAGACATACTTCGCCGCACGTCACTACGATCATGGAGGCAAACATGAGCGTGGTTTCAGTGCACCGCGCCGCCAACAAGGCAACGTTTTCGCAGCAAGGCATTCACCTGACCTTTACGCCTTATTTCGTCGCCGCCATCGTGGCGGCGTGCCAGGCGTACCCCATCGTGAATTCCTCGTGGACCGAAGAAGGGGTTGCAGTGCACGGGCAGATCAACGTCGGCGTGGCTACGGCTCTGGACCCTGATGGATTGATCGTTCCAGTGATCAAGAATGCCGCCGCCTTCTCTCTAATCGACGTGGCGCGGGCAGTCAACGATCTATCGGGGCGGGCACGCGCCAAACAGCTTAAGCCGGATGAAGTTCAAGGTGGAACGATCACCATCACTAACCATGGGACCAGCGGTTCCTTGTTTGCTAGCCCGATCATCAACCAACCGCAGTGCGCCATTCTAGGCGTGGGCATGATCCAGAAACGCGCCGTGGTGATCAATGATGCCATTGCCATCCGCCCGATGGTGTACCTGGGGTTGACCTTCGACCACCGTATCCTGGATGGCGCGGTGGCGGATTATTTCCTAGGCACTGTGAAATACACGCTTGAAAACTGGGCGTAAGAATTGACCTTGGAAAAAATCAATTACGCGATACGCAATAGCTAATGCGTATTGCGTAAATCCAAACATGTGAGGATCTAATGGCTAACTATGACGTGATCGTTATCGGCGCTGGACCGGCAGGTTATGTGGCCGCAATCCGCGCAGCTCAACTTGGCAACAAGACCGCCATCGTGGACAAAGAGTTTCTTGGTGGAGTTTGTCTAAATGTTGGTTGCATTCCTTCCAAAGCGCTTTTGAAAAATGCCGAGGTGGCGCATACCCTGCGCACCAAAGGCGAAGAGTTCGGTTTCTCATTTAAGGACCTCAAACTGGATTATGCGTCGGCGGTGAAACGCAGTCGAGTAGTCTCCGATCGATTAGTAAAGGGCGTCGGGTACTTGATGAAGAAGAACAAGATTGACGTAATCATGGGCACTGCAAAGCTGGCAGCTAAGGATACGGTCTCGATCAAGACAGACCAAGGCGAACCCGTCGAACACAAGGCCAAGAACATCATCATTGCCACAGGCGCCAGCGCCATGACTGTTCCCGGGGTCGAGCCGGATGGCGAGCAAGTTCTCACCTTTTGGCCGGCAATACTTCAAGAGAAACTTCCCAAGTCCGTGATCATTGTTGGCGGCGGCGCCATTGGTTTGGAATTTGCCACCGTGTGGAATTCCTATGGGGTACCTGTGACCGTGATTGAAATGCTGGATCGCATCGCTCCGTTGGAAGATGAAGAGGTCAGTAAGGAACTTGCCAAGGCGATGACCAAGGATGGCATTGTTGTAAAGACAGGCACCAAGGTAGAGAAGGTCGAAAAGGAGAAAGGCGCCGTGAAGGTAACCGTCTCTTCCAAGGACGGGCAGGAAACCATTGAGTCGGAACAAGTGTTGCTGGCGATTGGTTTCCGTCCGAACACCAAGGATCTAGGTCTTGAACAGGTTGGTGTGAAACTCGGCGAGCGCGGCGAAGTGTTGATCGACGACCGCATGGCGACCAACGTGCCCGGCATCTGGGCTGTTGGCGACGTGACCGCCAAGCTGATGCTGGCACACGTGGGTAGCGCCATGGGAATCGTGTGCGCTGAAAACATTAATGGCGTGGAAACGGTGAAACTGGATTACCGCATGATGCCGCGCGCCACCTACTGCCATCCGCAGGTGGCATCCTTCGGGTTGTCGGAGGCGCAGGCCAAGGAGGCTGGGTACGAAGTTAAGGTGTCCCGTTTCAACTTCCAGGCCAACGGAAAGGCTCTGGGACTCGCTGATTATGCCGGGTGGGTAAAGATGATCACAGATGCCCGTTACGGTGAAATCCTCGGCGCGCATATGATCGGCCCCGAGGTCACCGAGCTGCTTCCTGAACTCACGATCGCCCAGATGGCAGAACTCACCGCGGCGGAAATCTCACGCAACGTGCATGCGCACCCGAGCCTCACCGAAGTGCTCATGGAAGTGGCGCACGTCGCCGAAGGGCACGCAATTCACATTTGAGTTGCAACACCTAACACCTAGCAGGCTAGCCTCGTTTCTGTATGTGAGGTGAGGCGCAATAATGATTGAAGGGATCGTGGGGATTTTGGCGGGGATTCTGCTTTATCGGAGGCGATACGCGGCCCGTTGGTGCGTTCGTTGCTGCCGTTTCAAACAGTTATCGGTGTGATCGCGTTGGTCGCCGGAATTCTGAATGTCCTATCCTTGTTAGGCATTGTGCTGATTCTTGCAGGATTGATCCTCTCGATCAAAGCGCTTTCGGGTGTCCCATCCGTTGGGCCTTCCCTTGTGAGAACTGGCCGCGCTCTCGATCCGTTTCGGCTGATTATTGGAT